>NZ_JBHIRG010000048.1:0-4477 GCF_042196965.1 Bartonella sp. AA83SXKL | reverse complement strand
AACCATATCACACGCCTTCAAACTATGCTTTCTGATCAAACAAGCGAAGCTTATCATGCCTTTGATGCGTTTTATAAAGAATTAAAAAACAACTTAAACAGTGAGATAAAGCAAGAAGAAGCGATTGAGATGTTAGCGCAACATCTTGTAACGCGTCCCGTGTTTGAAGCTTTGTTTGAGGGCAATGAATTTGTGCAAAACAATGCCATTTCGCAAGCAATGGAAAAAATCTTAACAGAACTCGACAAAACCAATATCGAGGAAGAATCCAAAGAATTACAAGAGTTTTATGACAGCATAAAGTTCCGTGCCTCTGGCATTACAGAACCACAGGCAAGACAAAATCTTATTATCAAGCTTTACGAAGATTTTTTTACCAAGGCATTTAAGAAAACCACGGATAGACTTGGCATTGTTTATACCCCCGTTGAGGTTGTCGATTTTATCATTCATTCTGTTGATGATGTATTGTGTAATGAGTTTGGAAAAAGCTTGGGATCACGTGGAGTGTCTATTCTTGACCCTTTCACTGGAACGGGTACCTTTATCACAAGGCTTTTACAATCAAATCTCATAAAACCAGAGGATATGGAATATAAGTTCCGTCATGATATCCATGCCAATGAGATTGTTTTACTGGCTTATTACATAGCAGCCATTAACATTGAATCGACTTATCATAGTTTGAAGAAAGGAGAGTATATTCCTTTCAAACATATTGGTTTAACCGATACATTCCGGATGCTTGAAAAACAAGATCTGATGAGAGGTTTACTAGAGAAAAACAGTGAATATTTAGAACTTCAGAAAAACCTCAATATTGAAGTTATCTTCGGCAATCCTCCTTATTCAACAAAGCAAAAAAACGAAAATGATAATGCAAAAAACACACCCTATCCGATTTTAGATAAACGTATTAGTGAAACTTATGCTGCTCATTCAAAAGCAACCAATATGCAAGCAATTTATGATAGCTATATTCGTGCTATTCGCTGGGCAAGTGACCGTATTGATAATGCTGGGATAATCGGATTTGTCACAAATGCCGGTTTTATTAATGGAAGTTCTACGGACAGTCTACGAAAGTGCCTCGTTGAGGAATTTAGCAGCCTTTATATTTTCCATTTACGGGGTAACCAACGAACTTCTGGAGAACTTTCTCGAAAAGAAGGTGGTAAAATTTTTGGTTCTGGATCTCGAGCCCCTATAGCGATTTCCATTCTCGTAAAAAATCCAAATGCACAACAGCGTGGTAAGATATATTTTCGTGATATTGGAGACTATCTCACGAGGCAAGAAAAGCTTACAATGATTGAATCCCTTGGAAGCATTAATGGTATTACACGGAGTAAACAAGGTTGGCAAATCATTATACCAGATAAGCACGGTGATTGGATAAATCAACGTGATGACAATTTTAAAGCATTTTTAGCCATAGGTGTTAAGAAAGGTAATAATAAGAAAAAGCTCTTTGAAACTTTTTCGTGTGGTATACAAACTAATCGTGATGCTTGGGCATATAACTCAAATCGTGAAGTTTTAGCAAAAAACATGAGTTATATGATTGCTTTCTATAATAGCGAAGTGGAACGTTTTAATAATGTCTATCCGCATGCTGACCGTAAGTTACGTGCAAATGCTGTAAACGATTTTGTTAGTGTTGATGCTACAAAAATTTGTTGGAGTAGTAGTCTGAAAGAAGAGTTTGTAAGAGGAAAGGTTTTTGAATTTGAAGATAAATGTCTTATTCAAAGCCTATATCGTCCTTTTACGAAGCAATGGCTTTACTATAGTCGTATTTTTAACCATAGAGTCTATCAAATGCCGCGTATATTTCCGATAGGGGGAATGATTGGAAATAAAGTAATTCAAGTTACAGGTATAGGAGCAATGGGAGGCTTTTCTGTGCTTATGACTACGGCTCTGCCCGATGTTCAGGTGATAGAAAATGGACAATGCTTTCCACGCTATATTTACGAAGATACTACGGTCTCAAAAGATAGAAACAAGAAACAAACTCATTTATTTACGGATTCTACAGAAGACAGCAAAACAGCTGATTTACAGAGGAGTGATGCCATTACGGATGAGGGACTAGCGCATTTTAAAGCTGCTTATCCTAATGAGACTATAATAAAAGAAGATATCTTTTATTACGTATACGGTCTACTTCACTCAGAAGATTATCGTGCCCGTTATGCTGATAACCTCTCTAAAGAGTTGCCTCGCATCCCTTGTGTAAAAAGCGCTGAAGATTTTTGGAAGTTTGTTAATGCTGGACGTGAACTAGGGCATTTGCACGTGAATTATGAAACTGTAGAGCCTTATCCAGTGACCTTTAAAAAGGGTAATCCAAAACAAACAGAGATCTCTAATCCCGAAAAATTCTATTACGTGACTGAAATGAAATTTTCTGGGAATAGTAAGGAAAAGGATAAATCGACTGTTTTTTATAATAGCAATATCATCATGACAGATATTCCTCTTGAAGCTTATGAGTATATCGTTAATGGTAAACCCGCTCTTGAATGGGTTATGGAACGTCAATGTGTCAAGACTGATAAAAATAGTGGCATTGTGAATGATGCCAATCGCTATGCTGTTGAAACCATTGGTAACCCTGCTTACCCTCTAGAGTTATTTCAAAGGGTTATTACAGTAAGTCTAGAAACAATGAAAATCGTTAAGAACTTACCAAAATTAGAACTAAGAGAAACTGAATAACTTATAAAGCATGTTCACATAATGGGTATGATAACTCATAAAGGGTATAGAGCTTATAACCATAATCTATACCTCTCCTGTTAAGTTGATTACATACAATCTTTAAAAAGAGTGTTTATATGCGCGTTATTCTAAAAAGAAATCATTTGCACTTTTAGATACTCTTATTTGGATTGCCTTTAAGACTTTTAAGAAACCCTATCTAAAGTGAATTAAATTTTTTTACATTGCCTTTAAAAGATTATACCGTAATCTAAAATGATAGCTTTGTTTAAAGAGAGTTATGTATATTCATTTTCTTATATTACTTATAGGTTTTGAAGGTTTCTCAAACCCTCAAAATACCTTCAAAACCCCTTTTTATATATATTACAGATTGTATTTACGTGTTGTGTGTAATATAGGTTGTTTATTTAAAGCATTAACATATTGAAATATAATAACTTTTATTTTTTGATTGAAAAATAATATATAAAGGGGCGTAAAAGGAACCCTCAAAATACTCAAAATCTTCAAAACTCATAACCATAATGGTCTTGATAGTACTTCTTATGCGTTACAAACTATCTTTTGAAAAGGCTTTAAAGGAGCATATGCTTTTCATAAAGCACGTTTTAATCACTCACTAAAATAATCTATTTTGTCAGTTCAATTTACTGACACATAACTGACAGGTTTTAATCAATTCACATCATTGGTTATCTTTCAAGATTGTACTCTTGATATGGGTTATGTTTTAAAGATATTAAACTATTGAAATATAATGTTTTTAATTTTTACTCATAAAAAAAATAATAGAGGGTCTTAAAAGGAACTGACAACACTGACACGGTCTATTAAAAGAGATTTTGCTCATCTCTATAATTATCAGTTTCTATTGAGATGTTTTCATAACAGTCTATAAATCGTAATTATCCTATTTATCGTTTCTCTTATGAAAATGAAAAATGATGCGGTGGCTATAAAGCATATAACAGCTATAGAGAATGCATAAAAACAGCAAGGTTTTATAATCATAATGCAAATGAAAGGGTTGGTTATAAAGACCATCTCTATGAAAAGCTGTTAAGTTGCAAATGTGTTATAAAAAAAATTCACAAAAAAATTAAAATTCATTTAGTGAAAAAAACTGATAGGTTATAAAGTTAAAAATACGCATCATGAGAGCGTTTCTAAATATTATCAATGTATAGATTCAGAAAATAACGCAATCGTTTCATAAAGCCTATAATATATCTTT
This sequence comes from Bartonella sp. AA83SXKL, assembly GCF_042196965.1. Lineage (NCBI taxonomy): Bacteria > Pseudomonadati > Pseudomonadota > Alphaproteobacteria > Hyphomicrobiales > Bartonellaceae > Bartonella > Bartonella sp. AA83SXKL. The sequence goes on along the minus strand of NZ_JBHIRG010000048.1, from coordinate 513 downwards.
AAAAGCACATAAATATAAAAGAAGAAATTAATAAGCATAAGATATTATCGATACACAACGTATTTAAAAAATACAAAAAAATATCAAAAAAGATAAAATATTATTTGACAATAAATACGTATTTTGTTATATAAGTACTTAAGTGATCAAAACACTTTGTGATTAGCGGATAGATTACGAAACAATCTTTCCAAAGCTTTTAAAAACTGGCTATCTTTTATGCTATGATTAGCATATATGATAATTTTGTCGGGTGTAGTTACGCCATAAAATACTCTTATGAGAAAAGCGTAACAACGGACTAATCACCGTGTTTTGAACGCCCGACGCCCCTTATAGGGTGTCAATTTCAAAACTCTTGATTAGGACATATTAGTATGAATACTACAGTAAAAACCACCCCCGTTATCTCTTCTATTTCAAATGAAACTGCGCTTGTTAATCAACAAGAGCCTGCAAAAAAATACGAATTTATTGATGATTGTGAATATATCGATGGTCATTTCTTAACTC
>NZ_JBHIRG010000047.1:0-4616 GCF_042196965.1 Bartonella sp. AA83SXKL | reverse complement strand
TGATGTTCACACCACGCCGTTAATGTTGCTAGAAAGCCCCCATAAACATGAGAAGCGTCTGTACCCACATGCCGGCGGACCTCTTCAAAATACACTGCATCAATTTCATCAACAGACCTCTTTAGTTCAGTAAGCCATTTCTTAAAGCGCAAGTAACGCATGCCACCGCCTTCAAAACGGCGTGATTGAAAATGTTCTGTATCACTTGTGATAAAACCATCTGCATCACGAAGCGCCCAGCCTGTCTTAGTCCCTAGATCAAGGCAAAGAATTGTATGAGACATCTAAATCACCAGTACCTACTTCTCATTAATCTTGTGCTTTAAACTCTCAATCTCAGCATCTAATTCCTTAAGAATTTTCTTCTTTTTTATGACGGGTTGAGCAGAAGTATACACTATGTAAATAGGCGCAACTAAAAGTATAAAAACCATCATTGCAATAAAAAACACTGCATTTATTGATATGAATAAGTAGAGTACTAATTCACCTAGATTCATGTTCCCACCCCATTCTTGAAGATATGCATTTTCAAATCGTGTAAAATTTTATGTTTTTTCGAAATGATCTCACGGAGTTTATCGTTCTTTTTGTCTAATATTTCCGAGACAACAAAGGAGATTATAAGTAAATCAAAGATCACAAATGCAATACCCAAAGCTATCGCTGTCACACTCATCTTTTTTCCCTCACTTTCTTTTCTTCTTATGAGGCGGCGTTTTTACTGCACCTTCACGCTGCTTAAGCTCTTGTCTTAGTCTTTCAATTTCCTCGTCACGTGATTGAACATCTGCTTTTAGTGCCATCACTACTTCACTTACATCTCTGAATGCCTTTTCATGTTCTTCAGTCCTTTGTTGTAGTTCTTTTATCGCTCTATCGCGTTCTTTAATTGCAATATTCAGATCACTAGTTCTCTTTGCCACGTCCTTTGAAGATGCACTTCTTGACCACGCGTATTCTTCATCAAGAGTTTTTATGCTGCTTTTTAAAGTCAAGACCTGCTCTTTAAGAACTTTGACTTTGTTGCGATAATAAAATACAACACGCAACATCGCTCCGCATACAAGCAAAGCTCCCAAAACTACCAAGCCCGCTATTAAAATCTCATTCGAACTCATTCTGATCTCTATTCTTTGCTTTTAGGGCGGTCATCTCGGCCAATCCGTTTTGCCTCGCATTCCATTAAAAAAAGAATGCAACAAGCCGCATGTGCCAAGTGTGATAAATTACTCTCGCCATCCTTATTCTCTCCACCAAACCATGCTAATAAATGACGTAAAGAAGCTCCATACAAACGGCTCCAATTCATGCCATGACGCCAATTGCTTGCACCGTATTTGTTTTCTCCAAGCTCTAAAACTCTACCGATTTCAATCAGTGTCAACGGTGGAATAAGATCAACACGCGGTTTACCAATGTCATTCTTATGTGCTTTAAAAACCATGATTATCCCCCCCTTAAGGCTCTACGTATTTATATGTTTGCTATGACAGAGCGTTTAGTCATAAATTAAAAAAAATGAACTTACTCAATTCAAAAATACACTGCATGCCTCATCTCGTTACATTTAATGTTTGGACCGATTGTGTTTTTCAAAAATTTTTTGAGAGTTTTCTTTGAAATATTTTGTGTCGCCATGCATCTTTATGGACAATTCTGGTCCTAAAGAATTTTTGGCTATTAAATGGTTGTTTTCATCAAAAGAAAAATTCCAATCAGAATTATTAAAAACGATTGTACAGCCTTCTGGAAAACCTATTTCCTGTATTAAATCTTTCAAAATATAAAAAGTATAATATGATTTTTGCAAAACATTTACATAGCTTTGCTCTTTTTTACGATATAAATAAAAAACTTTACGATAGGCCCACAAACAAAAAACCGTAATTACATTGGTCGTAAAAAGTATAATAATTGCCGCTAAACCATAATCCATCTTTACTTTCTTTCTTCTTAAGAGTGTGAAGGCTGCTGTGGGTGTTTGTTATCAGCTGTAGTAAGTGGCACGCCCACCTCTTCAAGAGAGGGGCGTGGGTATAAATCGACATACCAGTCAACGGGACGAACAATACCATTGGTTGTCTTTTCAATCTTTAAGACAATTTCAGGCTCAGGAAACCGCAAGCCGCGTAAATACCTGTTAATCGTACTCTGTGCTACGCCAACTTGCTTCCCAAATTCGGCTTGAGATAGTTTATTTCGTGTGAGATATGATTTCAATTTTTCCATAATTCAAATAAATACCATAAAAGACTGTTTTAGTCAATAAAAAAATACCTTTATGGACTTTGTTAAATAAGCAGTCTTGGTGTAAGGTTTAGAGCATGCATATAATTAAAAAATTGAGGAAAGATTTGGGACTCACACAGGTGAAATTGGCTGAAAAAGCTGGTACCACGCAACCTCAAATAAAACGGCTTGAAAAAGGTGAGCGAAAATTAACCAAAGAGTGGGCGGAAAAGTTAGCACCACATCTTGGTGTAAAGCCGTTTAATCTTCTTTTCCCAGAAAACGAGGAAATACATCCCATATCTAATGCTATTGGAATGATACCGGTGATAGGAAAAGTTGCTGCTAGCTCGTGGATGTCGGTCGAAGATATGGATTTTGGATTTGATGACATAGAATATGTACCCAGCACCTCGAAATACCCAGCTCACTTTCAATTTGCTTTAAAAATCGAGGGCAACTGCCTTAACAAAATTGCTCGTGATGGTGATCAACTTATTTGCGTAGACATAATAAAAGCCGGCATTAATGTGGAACCTAACGATCTCGTGATAGTTGAACGCAGCCGATTCAATGGTCAAATGATTGAGCGTACAGCTAAACGTATACGTCAAACTATTAGTGGATTTGAACTATGGCCTGAAAGTACTGAACCCAATCATCAAGAACCTATCAAAATAAATGGGGCAACTGATGGAGAGGAGATTCGTGTAGTTGGGAAAGTTCTTTGGATTTTAAGAAAACCCTGAAAACAAAGGAGAAGCGGGAATGGGGACAGTAGACGAGAGCTTAAAAATAATAGCTGATAAAGTCAAAAATCATTCAGATACTATGTTAACTGAAGAAGCGGTCAAAACAGCGGTCGTTTTACCATTTCTGCGCGCACTTGGGTATGATATTTTCGATCCACTTGAAGTCATTCCCGAGTTTACTGCTGATGCCGTTGGTAAAAAAGGTGAAAAAGTTGACTATGCTATCCGTATAGACGGTGAGATACGTATTCTTTTTGAGTGCAAACCGATATCTTGCGAATTGAGTTCAAAGCATTTAAGTCAATTATATCGATACTTTAGTGTAACGAATGCTAAATTCGCGATTTTGACAAATGGTCGATTTTTTCATTTTTACACAGATCTTGATGCTGCAAACAAGCTCGATAATAGGCCATTCCTTACTTTTGATGTAATAGAATACAATACTGTGGTACTTACAGAGCTTAAAAAGTTTGAACGCTCAGCATTTAATATTGAAAATATATTGGTGACAGCCGAGCAGCTCAAATATGTATCTGGAATAAAACAAAACATCCAAAAAGAAATAGAAAATCCGTCCGAAGGTTTTGTTCGTGTTGCTTGTGCGGATGTTTATGAAGGGCGCCTGACTGCTAATGTCTTAGAAATGCTCACAGGTGTTACTAAAAATGCGTTTCGCGAAGTAATATCTGATGCGGTAAAAAGTCGGCTTTCTAGCGCTTTACAAACAACAACTGAAACCGACAAGCAAGATAATATTGCTACATCTATTGGTAATGAACATGCCATAATAACGACCGAAGAGGAAGTTGAAGGCTTCATGATTGTCAAGGCAATTGCGCGTGAAGTTATTTCTGCCGACCGTATTGTTATCAGAGATGCAAAGTCGTACTGCGCCATTTTAATTGACAATAATAACAGAAAGCCGTTGGTTCGACTGCACTTTAACAGAAAACATAAGCAACTAGCCCTTTTCGATACTGATATTGATGAAAAAGTCGGTATTGAAACGCTAGATAATATTTATGATTTTGCAGACAGAATAAGAGAAACAGCAAAAAAATATTTATAAGATATTCTAACAACCTATGTATGCCCCGCTGAAGCGGGGTTTTTTTGTTCGTCCGCAGTTTTTATAAAAAAACTACGGCGTTATCTACCCATCGATTGGCTCTGTCTGCACACTGCCCCAATTTTTCCTGCATATAAATTTCAAATACAGCTAACTGATTTATTTTTTTACGGGATACTAGGAAGTATCATGCCTCTACACTGAACGCTACAATACTCAAACCGATTCGTAATAAATATTAAAGTTCATTTATAAAAAACCATTTTAGCATAAAATGACTTGACCATAATAATCCTTTACGGTATATTCCTCTATAACAACATATCACGAAGAAGCAAAAGCCGATCTGGTGTAGATTAAATTACATTAACACGAACAATCGCCAAGAGGCGTTAGGGAGGAAAAATTATGGATAAGCCAATTCTTATAAATTCCAATGAAATTTTATTAGTTGTCTATGATGATGATCAAAACATTGGTCGGTCGGGACCACTGGATGAAAGCCAAGTTCTAAAAATTATTGACGAGGCAGATGATGCAATCCAAATCTTTCGCATCAA
>NZ_JBHIRG010000046.1:0-5027 GCF_042196965.1 Bartonella sp. AA83SXKL | reverse complement strand
AACCAACCTCTCATTCACGAGCAAGAAAACGTTCCGGAAAAAGCCAAGCGGTCAAAAGCTAATCGGGGCTGTCGATTGCCTGAAGACTTTGAACCCGATTACGATTTTGCAATCGAAGAGGGTTTGCCTCCAGAGCGTGTGAAAGTCGAAATCGCAAAGTTTCGAGATTACTGGCATTCGAAAGCTGGAGCAAATGCAACCAAAATCGATTGGCAAGCAACGTGGCGTAACTGGGTAAGAAATGCAAAGGATTACAAACAAGGAGAAAATTATGGAACACAAACCAATTCCCAAACAGGACAACAGCGCGGTCGTGCCTATAGAATTACACAACACATGTCCGATTTCAAAAATGCAGACAGTCCGTACAAATTTTTGTTCGAGGATGATGCAAAACCCTCCATTCCATTGGTTAGCGGGCAAAAAGCCATTACCTGCAGAAGCGGAGAGAATTATCTCGTTGGGTAATGAAGCTTTGCAAATGCTTGACGAAAAAGCTTCTGAGGAAGAAATAAAAGCGATGTTTCTCATGCTTTCTGGTGGGCTTAAAAGCCAACCCGGAGAAGACGAAAAAGCTACAGCCGTTGCTTATCTCTTTTCTCTCAATGGCTTAAGCCGTTGGGCAATCAAAACTGCAACAAGGGATGTGATGAAAGGTAAAGCTAAAGGCTTGTCGACGACATTTATGCCCGCTTCTGCTGATCTTCTGCTTTACTGCGAAAAGCTTGAAGACGATATTCGAACTACTGTTAAAGGGATATTTACCTCACTCGATAGACCAGAGATTAAGCCAAAAGGAGAACCTGTTTCTGCTGAAAAATGGGATAAACTGATGCAAATGCTTGAAAAAACGGAGATTGGTTTAAATCCTTTTCAGTGAAAAGTGCTGATGGTTTTGTAATTAGATATGCATTTAAATCGACAAAAAGGTACCTTACAAAGCGATTTTAAAATTTTATGATGAAAAATATATCCGTAATATAAAACGCTCTGTACGGTCAAATTTTAGGTAAATAGACCAATTGGTAAAATTAGGATTAAAGCATGTTCATTTTTAAACATTTATTCTTAAAAAACCGTAAACAACCCATGCAAAAAGAGTTTGTTGCAACAGCTGTTGGTTATGTTCCTTGGGGGGACGGAGCAGAGGAGTATTTTTACAACCTCTACGAATATGAAGACGGCACAAGAGAGTGTGAAAAGTTTGATGGCGGTCAGTATTATACCACACCAGAAAATGCGGATTTTAGTACCAAAGCGCAAGTAAAAGCATGGGTTTACGGGGGTGCTATTCCGAAAAGCGTTCTCAATTACGAGCCTCTTATAGACGAGATCAACAGAGAAATCAAAAAATTTTCAGAAGCTTCTGAAAAAACAATGATTAGATGCTAACTCATATCAGGAACAACTTGACAAATTTTTAAAAGCCATTAGGTTACGAAGCAGGCTTAAAACACCTGTAACCAATCGGTTCAATAGTATCCCGAAAGATCTGTTGCCCATCATAAGAAATTTTGTCCAGGGTCTTCACATGTATGTCCAAGGATAACCTAAAGATGTGAAGGACTGAATTGGTTCGGTTGTTTTAGCCCTGGATACTTAAACTTTTAAAACAAAGGAACCAATATTATGAACACTCTTATTAAAATATCAGAAAAAATTATTGAACAAGAAATTGTGCAAACGGTCAATGCTCGTGAGTTACACGCATTCATGGAAATAGGAAAACGTTTCGCTACTTGGATTACGGATCGTATTAATCAATATACATTTGAAGAAGGTAAAGACTTCATAAAAACACAAGATTTGCGGTTCCCAAAATTGGGAAGCGCAAAATCTAGAGCTGTTACAGTAATAGAATACCATCTCACTTTAGATATGGCAAAAGAGCTTTCCATGGTTGAACGCAACGAGAAAGGCAGACAAGCTCGTCGTTACTTTATCGAGTGTGAAAAAAAGTTAAAAAGCCAATCTGTTGATAATGACCGTGATACACGCTTTGATTTTCCAAAAGATTGGGATAAAATGTCTCCAACTAAAAAAGCTGTTTACATTTATGGCCCTCTCCACATGCATCTTGTTAAAGCCTTTACATTGGTAGAAGAAAGCAAACAGTATAAAACACTCATTGAAGAAGCAAAACAGGTTTTAGAAAAATCTGTTGTAAAAGCTGCTTAGATTTAAAAACATGATTTTATCTTCTCGTCTTCAAAGGCGAGGAGATAGTTAAGCCGCGTTTTTTATTGTAATAACGACTTGCTTGCCAAGAACACTCAGTGCTTGCTCTAAAGTTTGAAGCTTAGTTGGATAATTGGGGTCAAGAATGCGTCTTGCTTCTGTTTCTTTTTTACCCAAACGATGTGCCAATTCTGTTTTTGTAATATTCGCTTCATTAAAGGCTTCTACCACTGCGAGCTTAAGAGCATTCCACGCATCTACCGTAACTTCTACAAGGTCTTTGTACTGCCGTGGTGTAGGCAAAGGCAGACCGCGCATAGAATAGCTCCGTAATGCCAACCCTAAAGCTTCAACAGCATTCTCTAATGCCTCTGCTCTATTTTCTCCAGCTGTTATTGCTTCTGGTACATCTGGAAAGGTTACAATAAAACCACCATCTGGATCAGATTCCAGTTTTGCTTGATACGTGTATTCCATATTTAGGTCTCCTCGCCATGATCAAAATGCTTTTGAAACGAAAAATTAAAGCCGTTGAGAGAGTAACTCATACCCCCAACTGCTTTTTTATTATTTTCACGTAAAGTGGGGTCAATTCACCAGATTTTATAACGGTTGTCTTGTCTCCAAAAGTTACCAAATAATGTGACCCTTTACCTGCATCAGGAGCTTCACTGTAATGAATGCCTCTTTTTCTGGCTTCTTTACGTAATTCTCTAAGCAGTGCTTCTCGTTTCATTTAGCCTCCCCTTTCTGCATAAAATGAATATCGCATAAAAAGGTTCGATGGTCAACAATAAATCGAACAAAAAAGTTTGATACAGACTCTTAAATGAAAGAATATTTATTAAAAAGTTAAAAGCAGAAATAAGAAAGCGGTGCCATTTGTGTGACATGATTTTTTGATGAATAATTTGTCAAATAATATTATAATGTAATACTTAAAAAACTGTTATTAATTAACTGAAATAATTGCATAAATATGCAAATTATGCTAAGATTTTTTATGTATAAATTGCAAATCTAATGGGGCTACAAATATGCTAAATAAAGTGACGTTAATCGGGCGCCTTGGTGCTGATCCCGAAAGCAAAACAATGAATTCTGGAGCAGAAATAGTCAATTTTAGTATAGCGACTTCTGAGAGCTATACAGATAAAAAAACCAATCAAAAAGTAGAGAAAACAGAATGGCATTCCGTTGTGATTTTTAATCCACATTTGGCAAAAATTGCACTTCAATATCTAAACAAAGGTTCAAAGGTTTACATAGAAGGAAAGTTACAGACACGCAAATGGCAAGATAAAAATGGGCATGACCGTTACACAACAGAGATTGTCTTACCACAATTCAAAGGCGAATTATATTTACTTGATGCCAAAAAAGATCAATCGGCATCCCCTACCCCTTCACCCATTACTTCTCAAAGTTATGCTATCGCTTCAGGTGCTCAAGATTATAGAACCGCTCTTAACGATAGCGTCCCATTCTGATTGAAAAAATATGGCTAAAAGAAAAAAACGTACAAAACGTGGACGTCCTCGTATTAATGGATGTCTCAGAGAACCCAATGGTCGTATCTCGCGAGCAAAAATACCGCGTGAACCGATTGATAAATTGGCAATTGAAATGCGTGCCAAGCGATTTGGTTTGACCATAGAAGATGCTAAAAATCCGCTTTCCGCTACCTATATCGGACGGCTTTATCTGCAAGGTGTGATTAATCAAGATCAGTATGATGCTGCACAAAAATATCTTGAAGTGAGAAATAATTACCTCTGTGCAAAAGCCTTACAAAATGCAATTTATAATGACTTTACTCCATCTTTAAATGAAGAGGCAAAAAAACAATGGATTGAAAAAACTACTCATTACTATGAAGCAATGAAAGAGGTGCTAAAAGAAGCACAATGCCTTTATAGACAGCATAATCTTTATGCCGCACTACAATACATTGTTGTAGAAGAGCAATCGTTACCATATCTTGTTAATTCACTGTGTGTCGTTCTTAATGCGCTTCATAAGCATTTTACACAAAACCGCTAAATTCAAGCAGCATTTTGAATATTAATAGAGATCTCTTTTCCAAGAGCAATGAGAGTAGATTCTAAGGCATCTAATTTGGTTGCGTGGTTTAAATCCAACAATCGGTCAATTTGTATTGGATGAAGTTTTAAAAGACGTACGAGATCAGCTTTGCGTAAGTTTTTTTCAATCATAGCGTTATGTATTGCAATTTTTAAAGTCACCAATGAAGATACTTCAACAAAAGGATAGGCAATATCACGATGTCCAAAGGGAATAGGTTCACGATCTTGAAAACGCCCCATAATGACTGTTAAAAGTGCATTTTTAGCCTGTTCCAAAGCCTCTTTTTCATCGTTACCATAGGTAATAAATTCCTGAAAGTCTTTAGAGACGACTAGAAGAGTATCATTGTCATCTTTGATAAATTTGATTGCATATTTCATTTACACCTCCATATTCAGGCTTATTTTAGGTCAAGATCTTTAAGAATCTTCTGGACTAATCCTGTTCCTAATTCTTTTCGCGTACCATGCATAGGTAAAACGGACTTTTTAGCACCACGCTTTACAAGCAAATGCCCTCCCTTCCCTGAAGTAAAACTGCAACCATGCTTTGTAAGATATCTTTTCAATTCTTGACTATTCATTATAATAATATAACATCTAAAATGTTTCAATGCAACATAAATGTTGTATTAAAGGAAAATAAAGAACATCTTTTAAAACACCATATTTAGGTAAAAAAATAAAAAAAATACAAGATCATGATTTTTTTGTTGACATAGTGTAAAAAATCGTATTTAATGACAGCATGGCAGTAGTTGT
>NZ_JBHIRG010000045.1:0-5061 GCF_042196965.1 Bartonella sp. AA83SXKL | reverse complement strand
AAACGGTTTTAATGACATTTCAACTCCTCATGTCTTGATCCCATAAATTACACTCACATTAACGGGGCGCGTTTCAACACCACCAACCCTCTCTGCCATGAGATGATGTTCATGATGCTCTCTGTCATTCAGACCGTCTGTTATAGGCGTTGAATAATATAAAAAATTAGCAAAGGGGCTCCTGATAAACCAAGGTAAACGCGGCGGCTTGTCTTTTTCTGTAAACCTACAACACACTGATTTATAATGATAATTCACTGTTTTGTATGTTGAATGAGAGTCTCGAATAACGTAAGATTCTCTCATTTCAAGTCTGTTTATATTGAATCAAACAAACCCATTTGCTTGCACGGCATAAGCGGGGCTGGCGTGTGGGTAAAACTGTATAAGAAAGGAATGAAAATGGTTCTTATGAATCGTCTTAACGCAAGGGCTGTCGCAACATTGGGAGCTGGCAAATATAATGATGGTGCCGGCTTGATCCTCCATAAGCGTAAAGATGGTGGTGCTCAATGGCTTTATCGTTATACCATTCACGGTCGGCGCCGTGAAATGGGCTTGGGCGCCTTAAGACATGTCTCTTTAAAAAAAGCCCGTGAATTGGCAAACCAATGGCGTGCTGTTTTACATGAGGGTCGTGACCCCATTAAAGAACGCGATAAACAAAAGCGTGAGGCAATGCGTAATCTTCATTATTTAAAAAACATTGCTTTAGATGCTTTTGAAAGCCGTAAAGCTGAATTAAAAAGAGATGGTAAAGCTTGTGATTGGTTTTTACCATTACGCCTTCATATTCTCCCTAAATTGGGCTGTCTGCCCGTTTCAGAGATTACACAAACAGAGATACGCAATACCCTTGCTCCTATCTGGCATACAAAAGCTGCAACAGCAGAGAAAGCACTAAATCGTCTTAATCTTTGTCTCAAACATGCGGCTGCATTAGGGGTAGATGTTGATTTACAAGCAACAGAAAAAGCACGCGCGCTCTTAGGTAAACAACGTCATAAAACCACTAATAGACCTGCAATGGATTGGAAAGATGTTCCCGCCTTTTATCAGTTACTCTGTAAAACACAAAACATAACACAACTGGCTTTGCGCTTGCTTATCCTGACAGGCGTTCGTACCAACCCTTTGCGTCATATTCGTGAAGATCAGATTGAAGATGATGTATGGACTATTCCTGCTGAGAATATGAAAGGTTTGCGTGACGCTACAACAGAATTTCGCGTACCTCTATCATCTGAAGCGCTAAAAGTGATTAAACAAGCCCGTTGTATTTCCAAAAGTAATTTCATTCTGTCTTTTTCCGGTCGTGCTCCCCTTGCTGAGAATTGTATGGCAAAATATATGAGAGACAATAAACTTGAAGCCTGCCCGCATGGTTTTCGTTCTAGTTTACGCAATTGGCTTGCTGAAACAACCGATGCTCCCTATGAGGTCGCTGAAACTATTCTAAGTCATACAGTTGGCGGCAAAGTAGAGCGTGCCTATCGTCGTACTGATTATTTAGAACAGCGCCGTGTCTATATGGATAAATGGGCGGCTTATGTCACTGGTCAATCTTAAGATATGGGGTGCATAACCCCATGATCTGTGGATAACTTTCTCTCTCTTCTCACTCATTCTTTCTCAATAAAACTCATAAATTATCACATTAGAATTTATATGATAATATATTGTTTTCTATAAATAAAATACCTTCAAAAATGAACCAAAATGTGCTTAATAAATAGGCATGATTTGTTTCTATTTTTTATTATGAAAGGATTTTAGAATGACAGAAAATGATATTCTTTTAACAGACCGTGAAAGTGCAAAATTGCTTCATATGAGTGTTTCAACATTCCGCCGTCATGTTACTAATGGCTCTCTCCCAAAACCTTTAAAATTTGGTTTTTTATCCCGTTGGTTACAATCGGATCTTTTGAATGTCATCGAGCAAGCAAAACAGCAACGTCAAAGTGACGCGGCATAAAAAAACCTTGTCACGTAAGGACGGACAAGGCTTTCTCAAACTCATCACTCTAAAGATAGCACAATCCGTCCTATGACGCAACGTTATAGGATTAAAAATGATGTGTTCTTTTAAGAATGCGCAAAGTATCACACGTGCCTTGCGCGGGGTTTGGCATGGGCGTTATGGAACAGCCCGTTGCCCTGCTCATGATGATAGGCTGCCTAGCTTATCCCTTGCCAATGGACATGATGGGCGTCTTTTACTCTATTGTTATGCTGGCTGCTCTTTTAGAGAGATCATACAAGCGCTTATTAGAATTGGATTGCTTGGAAAACAAGCTTATGATCAGACGCTCTCTTTCTCAAAACAGTTTTGTGCTGATCTCAAACAAGCAAAAAGGAAAGCAGAAAGAGCAATTTGGCAACAAAGCCAACCAATCAAAAATACTTTAGCAGAAACCTATTTACGTATGCGGGGTATTACATGTGATTTGCCTACAGATTTACGCTTTTACGACAAATGTCTACACCCCTCTGGGGGTACATTGCCCGCGTTGATTGCTCTTGTTAAGGGGGCTGGTTCCTTTGCCATTCATAGAACCTTTTTAAAAGACAATGGCTGCAAAACAGATCAGAAACCAGCAAAAGCCATGTTGGGATCTGTAACGGGTGGTGGGGTGCATTTAAGCCAAGCCAATCCAAAACATCTGGTCATTTGTGAAGGCATTGAAACGGGGCTGTCTCTGCTGTCTGGGTTGTTATCAGAGCCCGTTGATTTATGGGCTTCTCTTTCAACCCTATGAAAATGCAAAATAGATATAAAATATCTATTCTAATAGTACCTATTGAAGAAACAGTAAAAATACATTACATTAGAACTACTTTGTAACACATTAAGTGGTCGTAAAATGGCTGAGACAACATTTACCTTTCGCGTCGATGATGTATTAAAAAATGAATTTTCCAAAGCAGCAAAGGCGTGTGATAGATCTGGTGCACAATTATTGCGCGATTATATGCGCGATATCGTAAAAGAACAAAAAGAAAAAAGTGCATACGATTTATGGTTTCGGGAACAAGTTCAATTAGGGATAAATTCTGCTAATGCAAGTGATATAATGTCTTCTGAAGAAATCGAAGCAGAAGCAAAAGAATGGCGCTTAAAGACACAAAGTAAACTAGATAGATCAACTTTATGAAGCTAATTTGGACACAAGTAGCACACGTTGACCGCAAAAAGATACGTGAATACATATCACAAGATAATCCTTCCGCTGCCTTAAAGTTTGATCAACTTTTATCTGAAAAAGTAGAAAAACTTGTTAAATTTCCTACCCTTGGTCGTTTAGGACGAATTGTAAATACACGTGAACTTATTGTACATCCAAATTATATCATGATTTATGATATTTCAAATGGCGTTGTGCGTATTTTACGTGTGCTCCATACAAAGAAAAAATTTCCTTAATCAACTGTATTTTTATTTATTTTGTAATTGAAGAAAATTATTTTCTACAATACTGCGCTCCGTATCAGTAAATAATGATAAATTATTATTTTTCTAATATTGCGAATATGATTGCATAATGCACTTTGCACACCGCTTAGTTTCTACTCGTAAAAATGAAGATGACACTATTGTCAATGATGTGTCTGTTGAAAAGCTTGGGGAACTCTTAAAAGAAAACCCCCGTGGTCTCTTAATGGTGCGTGATGAATTGGCTGGCTTTTTAGCCAATCTAGAAAGAAAGGAATATCAATCAGACCGCGCCTTTTATTTAACAGCTTTTAATGGCGATGATCAATTTACTTATGACCGTATAGAGCGTGGAACCATTTTTATCCCTTATGTCACTTTATCCATGATTGGAGGCATTCAACCTTCACGCATTATTCCGCTCATTCAAGCCATACACCGTGGAATAAACGATGACGGTTTATTGCAACGCTTTCAAATGATTGTCTGGCCCGATGACAATAAAGAGTGGCAATTGGTTGATAAACCGCCCAATCAAGAGGTCTGGCAAAAGTATGAAGGGGTATTTCGCTCTTTTCGTGATAAACGCTTAGGTTCTCCCGAACAACCACTGATCATGCGTTTTTCTGCTGAAGCACAAGTGAAGTTTTATGAATGGTTAGAGCATCTTCATAAAGAGGCAAAAGGAGGTAGTTACTCAGAAAGCTTACAATCGCATCTTTTAAAAATGCCAAAGACCATAGCAAGTCTTGCGTTGATTTTTGAACTTCTTGACACTGGTCGTTTAGAAATTGGACTCTATGCCATCACAACAGCGTTGCGTTGGACAAGTTATCTGTTAAGTCATGCCAAAAGACTTTATGCGGCGGGGGATACATTAACAGCAGAGCGTGCAAAATTAATTGTCGAGCGTTGTGATTGTTTACCCGATGTTTTTACAGCAAGGGATGTTTATAAACGTGATTGGAAATATTTAACAGACAATCAAACCGTTAAGCAAGCTTTAGAGCTTTTATGTCGTTGTAACTATATTCGTGAAATCTCTGGAGAGAATAACTCCCAAGGCGGTCGACCTACCATACGTTATGAATGGCACCCTTTAGTGAAAAGTCATAAGACATCACACTGAGGCAATTTGGAAATCTTATAAAACATTAAACAATATAACAGTGAACCTTTAAAGCACTCCCCATCATTAGTTTTGGGGGGGTATGGGGGTTTTGGGGGGTCTTTTTACCCCCCCCTTTATATATTTTTTTAGTCAAAAATAAAAGTTATTATATTTCAATAAGTTAATCTTTTAAATAAACAACCTATATTAAACATAACACATAAATACAATTTTTAATATATATCTAAGAGGGTTTTGTAGGTGTTTTGGGGGGGTTAAAAACAGACAAAACCTATCAAAATACTCATTCTGATATTTTAAAGAACGTAGTACATTTATCTTGATGAATACGTGAAATGAATAGCAAATTTCACTACTTTGCTGATCTTATTCCATGTCATGGGCTGTTGATAAGCAGCCTTAAAGACCCCTTTTGAAAAAAATTTATCCGCTTTTTAGCATTTTCCGAATTTTTCACACTATTCATTCAAAATGGATTTAATAAGCTTCATTT
>NZ_JBHIRG010000044.1:0-5063 GCF_042196965.1 Bartonella sp. AA83SXKL | reverse complement strand
CATTGTACCTCTTGGGATTTTAAATACAGTGCGCGTGATGAAGCAGGTGCAGCCAATGGCTTAGAAACAGATGTGGGGGACGACCAAAAAGCCGCGGCTGATGCACGAGAACCAGAAGAGATTGAGGAAGGTGAAGATGTTATCCATATGGATGACAATGACGCCCCCAATTTGCCTAAAGCAGAGACGGAAGCCAAAACACCTGAAAATCAAGAGCAAGAAGAAGAGAAAAAAGGCGGTGTTATTGCAAACTATCACGATATTCGCACTGGTGAAAAAAAAGAAGTCAAGGTTGGTAAAGAGCCTTTTCATGAACTCAAATACACCTACCACAATCAATCAGAAGCTGTTGCGGCCATTGCTGCTTATCGCAATAAATCATCACGCGGTAAGTCTTCTTTCTCATGTGATATCGGTGGTGATCCGTTTGTACAAGCAGAAGCAAAACTTGTTCAAGAGCCCCCTTTCCGCCCCTATATTCCAGCAGAATGGCGTATCAAAAGTGTTAAGCACAAACTTGATAAAACGGGTGGTTACACCACAAAAATAGAGTGCGAACTTTTTGATAAAGCGCAAGAAGATGCGGCTGGAAACGTTGCAAACACCACACCAGACAAGGACGATACCCTTGATCCAAACGCTCCACCAAACGCATGCGACGAAGGTGAAGGCGTTATCCATATGGATGAGGAAGACAGATAAGTCAAATTAGCAAAAATGTAAAAAATCTCGAAAACCGCTTGACATTATTTCTGTAATGTGTATTTTCGAATCAGGTGCCTCAAAAACACCTTAAAATACACAGCGGGTGGATTGCCGAACCAATCTCTTTTCCGCACATTAAAGACTTTGACTTGTTATATGCTACATGCGTATAATGACATTGTCGGGTGTGGTTATGCTATACAATACCCTTTTGGGAAAAGCATAACGACGGACTGTGTACCGTGTTTTTGAGCACCCGGCACTTTTTTATTGAGTGTCAATCAAAAACGTCTAATTACACAGGAGTTCATAATGAACACTCTTATAAAAATTACAGAACAGGTCATTGATGGTGATACTGTTCAAACAGTAAATGCACGTAATCTGCACGCATTCTTAGAGGCAAAACGAGACTTTTCCAATTGGATTACTGACCGTATCAAAAAATATAATTTATTAGAAAATCATGATTTTGTTTGCTCGCCAAATCTGGCGAGCAAAGGTAGAGGTGGTCACAATCGTAAAGATTATCATCTAACTTTAAGTGTAGCAAAAGAGCTTTCTATGCTTGAAAACAATAAGAAAGGTAGAGAGGCTCGTTTATACTTTATCAAATGCGAACGGCTTTTGAAGCAAGTAACAACACCACAAATACCTGCACCACAAGTTGACTACTCTAAACCCGAAGCATTACTTGGTGTCTTGAATCACTTACAAACTCAAATTGAGCAGAAAGACCATGTTATTGCTGAACTAACTCCAAAAGCAGAGGCACTTGAGGGTCTAAAGCGTTCTGATGGTTTGTTCGGTCTTATCGAAGCAGCGAAGATGCTTGAAGTACGACCAAAGGACTTAACCGATTATTTTTATAAAAATATTACGTTCCCACTTGACAATGTGGCGACAATATGAATAATCGAATCAGGTGCTTGAAAAACACCTTAAATACCAAGCGGGCGAGCTACCGAGATAGTTTATTTTCCGCACATTAAAGGCTTTGACTCATTGTATGTTACACGCATATAATGATATTGTCGGGTGTGGTTACGCTATACAATACTCTTTACGAGAAAAGCGTAACGACGGACTTGGTACCGTGTTTTTCAGCGCCCGGCACTTTGTTAAAAGTGTCAATGAAAAACGTCTATTACCAAGGAGTTCATTATGAACACACTTATAGAAATATCAGAACAGGTTATTGATCAGGAAACTGTTCAAACTGTTAATGCGCGTGAGTTGCACGCATTTTTGGAAATTACATCAAAGTTTGCAGACTGGATTAAAAATCGCATTAAAGAATGTAAGTTTCTGGAAAATATAAACTTTATAACGCTTTCTAAAAATTTAGAAAACGGTGGAAAGGTAAAAGAATACCACATTACATTAGACATGGCTAAACATCTTTCGATGATAGAGCGTAATGATAAAGGGCATGAAGCGCGTCAATACTTTATCAAATGCGAACGGCTTTTGAAACAAGTAGCAACCCCACAAGTTGACTACTCCAAACCCGAAGCATTACTTGGTGTTTTAAATCACTTACAAAATCAAATCGAACAGAAAGATCATGTTATCGCTGAATTAGCACCAAAAGCAAAAGCTTTGGAAGGTTTAAAGCGCTCTGATGGGTTGTTTGGTCTTATCGAAGCAGCGAAAATGCTTGAAGTACGACCAAAGGACTTAACCGATTATTTGCGTAAACATGACTGGGTCTATCGCCGTGCTCCAGGAGCGCCTCTGTTACCTTATCAGGACAAGATCAAGAAAGGATTTATGGATTGTCCTGCTATCACCATTCAAAGACCGGATGGTACAGAAAAGGTGCTCCCTTCAACGAAAATCACATCTAGAGGATTGGCATGTTTGAGAGAACAAATCCATGGAGGTGTACAATGAAGATAGATACCAACTTCTTATGCGATTTATGGATAGCATTATCTCGATTTTCTAGACATGAAAATATGAGCGATAAAGATTGTACTGCTCTAGTTGACACTATGAGTGTAATAGAAAAAGCTTTGATTTCAAAACTTCAGGATGAACTACCCAATATTACAAAGATTTTAGCAATTCTTACAGATTTTGGAGATTCAGAGTTACCGCATAGCATGGATTCTTTGTTACGCGCTTATGAACCAAATTTCGAGAGCCCCATTAAAAAGGTTGCTTAAGTAAAAAATATGCCCCTCCCCGTTCTCAAAATGGGGAGGTGGTTAAGATGCTTCTTCTAAAGTTGTCTGCTCCTTACAATTCTTTTGAATAGGTGTCAAACTCATTTGCAAATCTAATGCACTTAAAACACTAAGAAAAGTAGAAAGCCGTGGATCACCTTTATCGCTTAAAGAACGATAAAGAGACTCGCGATTTAGTCCTGTTTCTTGAGAAACAGCTTTCATTCCTTGTTTACGCGCAATAATGCCTAATACATGTGCAATATAACCGCTATTTTTGGTTTCTAAAGCATCATCTAATAAGATCTTAAAGTCTTCAGGTGTATTAAAATATTCACTTACATCAAATTTAGTAATTTCCATGTTTCATTTCCTTTACTAATTGAAGGGCTTTTTCGATATCTTTTTGTTGTGTGGATTTATCACCAGCATTTAATAACAAAATGATTTTTTTCCCTTGTTTTACAAAATAAATCCTATAGCCTGGTCCATAATTTATTTTTAGTTCACCAATGCCACGGAAATATTTCACGTCTCCTAGAAGCCCATATTCAAGGCGGAAAATACGTGCAGCAATTTTCTTTTGCACTTGTTTGTCTTTTAACGAATCTAACCACTCTGTAAAATAGTGTGTTTTTTTAACAATAAACATTTGTAGTTTATATGCTACATAATAGATAATGTCAAATACATTCTTTTGTTCCAATGAAAAAGCTACATGAAGCTTAACCAAGCTATCTTTCCGAAGAAAAAAATCCAATTTTTATTTTACTATTCCTAAAAATACAGCCAAACAACGTTCAATCTCCAGCATTTCCTTTGCTTGAAGAGAGCCAAAAATGGAACTCATTTTGTCACATCTTACCGTCATAATCTTATCAATCATTACTTGCGAAGGTTTTTGCAAACCATTTTTAGCGTTTGGCTGAATCGTAATGCGGAGTAATGGCGCATCAACAAGTGTACTTGTAATTGGTAAAACCGTCATGCTGGTATGTTCACTAAATTGATTAGCTTGAATGATCAATGCGGGTCTTGGTTTACCAAAATCACCTTGTATCGCTATTGTTACCAGAGAACCACGCATCATTCTGTCCAACCATCAACATCCATTAAAGATTGATCCATAAACAACTGTATAGATGTATCAGCTTTATCCATTTTTGCTACTAAGCGACATTGGCGGCGACACTCTTCTGCAAAATTTGGCTGGCGTGTATCTGGAACCCAAATCTGCATTAAGCGCAAACCTGCTTTTCTTTGCGTATTGCGGTGTTTTTGAACCCGTTCATTAACGTGCATTGTAGCCATAACAAAATCTCCATTATGTTTCATGTAACGTATAACACAGAAAAAAGTTACATGAAACGAGATTTTTAATAAAAGGCAATAATTGCAATTTTTAATATTCACTCATCCCCGCCTTGTGTGGGGCTTTTTTATGGAGCAACACATGCGAAAAATATCATCAGAAGGGCTAGCACTTATCAAACAATGGGAAGGCTTGCGTTTAAACGCCTACAAAGATACCATTGGTGTGTGGACAATAGGTTATGGACATACAAACAATGCTGGAAAGCCTTTTATTTACGAAGGCATGACCATCACGGAAAAGCAAGCAGAAGAACTTCTTTGCCAAGACTTAAGACAATTTGAAAATGTCGTTGAACGCGCTGTTACAGTTTCATTAACAGATGAACAATTCGCGGCGTTAGTGTCGTTTTGCTATAATGTAGGAACAGGAGCCTTTTGTAACTCGACACTGTTAAAAAAGCTCAATCAAGGTGAATATGAAGCTGTCCCTGCCGAGCTACAGAAATGGACCAAAGCAGGTGGGAAGCGTCTTGAAGGTCTCGCACACCGGCGTGCGGCAGAAACAGGCTTATGGGCAAAAGGGGCTTATGTTTCCTCCAATTATCAAACAGTAGAAACGCAAGCACCAACAGGGCTTTTCAAAGCCGAAGCCCTTGCACCGATTATTGGTTCTTTTTCTGGGCTTGGAGGCTTATTAGCAGGAAATGGACCAATCCAATGGGCTTTGGCCACCATTATGATTTTAGCCGCATGTGCTGGTATTTTCTTTGTTGCTAAACGCTTTCAGGAGCATCGTCTATGATCTTATGGATGAAAAGAAATCTGATGATAACAGGCGCGGCTTTAGTCGCTTTTTTTATTGCATTAGCAAGA
>NZ_JBHIRG010000043.1:0-5396 GCF_042196965.1 Bartonella sp. AA83SXKL | reverse complement strand
GGGGGCTTGAAGTGCCAACTAAAAATCCACATTTTATCGACATTCTGATAGGCAAAAGAATCCGTCACAGACGCATTTCAATAGGGCTTTCCCAAAAAGAATTAGGAAGCCATTTAGGTGTCAGTTTCCAACAAATCCAAAAATACGAAAAAGGCTTAAATCGTGTAAGCGCCAAATGTTTACTGGAAATCGCTCAAAAACTGGAAGTTCCTATAAGCTTTTTTTATGCAGACATTGCTACAAAAGAAGATATCTCAACAAAAGAAAATACCCCACACCGTGATCAAGAAACATACAGCGAAAAAGAACACACTCTTTTGAAAAATTTTAGAGACCTCCAGCCGAAAAAACAAAAAGCAATCTTGTGGTTGATTTCTGATTAAGCAAAAGCACAACAATCAACATACCCCCTGCCTAAAGTTTCCCATACCTGATATCACCATACCTCCAAGAATGATATTTTACGGCATATAAGATAATTCACACTATAGCTCCTCGTTTTCTGTTTCCATTATTGCTTCAAGTCAAGCTGATTAAGGATTGGCAGCTGAGTTTTTAAGTTTGACTATTTGTAGCAAAGCGGAGTTAAACAAAAATGACATTGTCGCTCAAAACCATGCCCCCTATTGCGTTTACGAGACAGTGGAACCGTATCAAGAAGGCAAAGCCTCGAAAAAAACATATGAGCGTTTAAGTAAAAATCAAAGATTAAACCTATAACGTCAAAAAAGCTGCTCTATGTTGGATTATCTCCACGTCCTCTAAATCTCAGAAAAATGATTTAAAACATTTGTTTTATTGATGAGCCAATCATTGAGATCGAACAATTAACAAAGAACGGTTCAGCAATATCCTGATAGCCAATAAACAGAATAATCCACTCAATCCAGAAAGAAGGAACAATTTTCCAGCCGAAGTGTGACCTAAAACAAACGCTCCAACAAACGGCGCCACCAACATAGCTAAATTTTGTATAGACTGCACCCATCCGGAAGCCAATCCAATCTGTTCATTGAAATTGCTTACCAGATAAACATTAGAAGATATGGAAAAGTAAGCGCTAACCATTCCAATAAGGAAAAAACAGAGCAACAAAGTCTCAATACGGAGTAAATCAAAGTAAAAAAAGCACACTGAGATCATGACAAAACCAATCATTGTTGACATTGCCGGCATTAACAACTCTGATATTTTGCCTGTAAGGGGTTTATACTTTGATTGTTTCACACTCCAAAATCCATAGAAAAAATTACTGATTGCCGAAGCCGATACCAGCATCCCAAGAGCCTGTTTATTCATTTTCATTGCACTAAGAATAACCGGCAACTGATTATTCACCATAAAGATCATGGCAAAATACACAAACATCACCGCCACATAGGCATACCAAGTTGTCCCATAAAGCCTCTGCTTTGATTTTATGGTATTCGGCTGTTTTTATCATGAGCGACGAGACAGGTTGTGCACCAAGACAACAAAACACGATAAAGCCTAGCAATGTCAAAAATCCAGAAAACAATAAAGTATAGGTATCTGATAAAAGTACGGACAGAGCACTCCCCAAAGCAGGTCCGATCATCTTTGCTGCGCTATTAATCATGTTAAGCACAGAATAGTAACGAGTCCGTCCGTTTTCAGGCACCGAATTTGCACTAAGAACGGAAATTGCAGGCATGGCTAGACTGTTGAATGTCGCTCGAATAACTGCCAGTATAATAAATCCTTGCAGACTCGTCGCCATCAATAAACCGACAGTACAGAGTGCCCGTAACAGCAGTGACGCCCGCAACCAATGGATCATAGAACGGTGACTTACCAACATTCCAATTGGCTTAGACAGAACGATACCAGGTAATAATGTTGCCGCTCCAATAAAAGCGACATCATATTGATCAGCTTTCCACGTGAACACAGATACGGTCAAAATCACGATATAATCAATCCAACCGCCAAATGACACCACGCCATTACCCAGCAAAAGCACCAACAAGCGATTTTTTACTGCCCCGTCTCTTTGCACAAAAACACGCACCCCTTCTTTTTTGTTAGCAATACTGATTGAACTATCAATTTTTCCTCACACCCTAAAGGCACCAACAGCTTTCACGCAACAAAGCACCAACAAGCAACTTTTTATTACCACGTCTCTTTGCACCAAAACACGCACCCCTTCTTTTTCGTTAGCAATACTGATTAGATGATCAATTTTTCCTCACGCCCTAAAGGCACCAACAGCTTTCACGCAACAAAGCACCATCGACCTTCATGCAACAAAGCAATTTATAATTATCCATGGTAAACAAAACCTCTGGAGATAAGTCTTAGATATGTATTAAAACTTCCATCGTTGATTGAACTTAATCTGCGTCTTTGCGAATGACGATAATAAGCAAGCCGTTAATCCAGCTCTTAAATACATTTACGATAATCCCGCGCGCCTCCCCTTCAGTTTCCACACAAAAAAAACGCTTTAGCGTTCTTTCTCAAGAGGAATATCCCCTTTATTCTTCTTCATCACTTACTTGTGGTGGGGGTGGTAAAATATAAGAGCCTGAAAGCCAACGATTAAGATCAATAGCTCGGCACCGTGTGGAACAAAAAGGATAAGAAGATTTTTGTGACATCTGACCACAAATAGGACAAGGATGCGGAGGACGGGTCTCTTTTTGCAAATTTAGCTCTTTTTGTTCTTGGCACACCTTTGTCATTGGCTTCTTCATTAACTTTTCTTCTGTTGCTTTTTTTTCATTTTTGCTTTTCTCTTTTTGTTGCTTTTCACCTTGCATTGATCTTACCTTAAAGTTTTTCTAATGCGTTTGTTCAGCCCAGTGAGTGAAAAGTGGATAGTGATAAGCGGTCAAGAGATCGGCTGTTTCAGCCAAAGGCAATCCCACAACATTAGAATAAGAACCCGTGATATGGACAACAAAAGCCCCTGCTTTTCCTTGGATAGCGTAGCCACCCGCTTTCCCTTGCCATTCTCCTGAAGCAAGGTAAGCCTTCATCATGGCAGAAGTTAAGCGTCTAAAGCGAACACGACTTTCAACCAATTTTACGGTTGTTTTTCCACGTTCATTGAGCGCACAAATGGCACCATAGACCTTATGCGAACGCCCAGAAAGGTATCGTAAACATTCATAAGCCTCATCCTCGCTTTCTGGTTTGGGGAAAATGGTCCGCCCAACAGCCACCACCGTATCAGCCGCCAAGATAATCATTTTCTGTCCAGGTAATTTTTCTTGACCATTCTGCAACTCGTCTTGACCATTCTGACTGTACCAGCGCAAAATTTTTTGGGCTTTCAGTGCTTTTTCTTTTGCCAAACGTTTGGCAAGGTTTGCAGGATGTTCTTTTAATTTTGGCGTTTCATCAATATCGCTTGCATAAACCTGCTGGGGATCAATCCCTATTTGTGCCAAGAGCGCTAAACGCCTTGGCGAAGCGGAGGCAAGCACCAAATGAATTTCTTCTGTAAGAGTATCTGCCAAACGTTTTTCCCCCCACTCTCTTATATTTCTCATTTCCACCCCTTCACAATTGACTTCCCTCTCACCCCCTTTAGCGCCCCCTTTTAAGCGCTCCCTTTTAAGCGCTCCCTTTTAAGCGCTATTAATATCCTTATCCTTTTTCCGCAACGATTTTACAGTTTTTCAAGGCTCTTCAAACACTCCTCTTTTTTCACTCATGAAAAGTAAGCTAAAAAACTGTTAAAAAATAATAGAAATAATATGATAGCTTTTAGAAAAAAGTGCAAGCCACCCACGAGGCTACTTATAGCGATATGTAATACGCCCTTTTGTCAAATCATAAGGTGTCATTTCCACCATGATTTTATCACCGGCCAACACCCGTATACGATTTTTCCGCATTCTACCAGCGGTATGGGCAATAATTTCATGATCATTTTCCAGTTTCACACGAAACATCGCGTTAGGTAAGAGTTCAGTAACGATACCAGAAAATTCTAAAACTTCTTCTTTTGACATAAACAAACATTTCCTTTACAGTGCACATATTTTGTTAAGCTGCGCGTTATTTCCAGCGTTCATACCCTATTTTCTTAAGTTTGTGAATAAAAATTCCACAAAAAGGGAAAGGTTTTTCAAGTTTACTCTTCCATGCTCTCAAAAAACGTCATCCCACACCTTAAGAATCAAAACTTTTTTTCACCAATTTTACCCGCTAATTCCCTTCAATTTTTATGATGATTTTGGTTTCAGTGTGACAAGAAATTACGCTAATTTTTTCCCCTAAAGCATTTTCACAACACCTCTGACTAATCCCTCCACAACTTACGAACAATCATCCTCTCTCCAACTTTTCCTCACCTTCCACACCTTAAACATGCGCCCTTCAGATAAACACCACTCCCCCCACGCCAGAAGCCCTTCCTTTTCTCAAAAACCTTCTCCATTCTTCACACACCATTCACAACATGCTTCACTGCCCCACACTTCATACTCTACGCATTTCCCATACAGCCTTCCCCATTTTCTCTCTCTTCACACGCTTCCTCTAAGCCACTCTTTCCATTTATGTTGTTCTTCCTACCTTCGAAAACACGATCCCTATACATTGCGTATCATTAACCACAACGCCTCTAACGACATAAAGCCTTTTCCTTTTTTACACATTTCCGTTTTCACGCTTTTACGTATTTACAGAATAAAGCCACATGAAACTTCCACACCGCACCACTCTATAAACAATAGTATTACCCCAGCTTCTTGCCTAGCCAATCTCCCCAAGCACTTCAGATCACCCACCCTCAAACGAGATTATTTCATCAAACGCGACAAAAAAATCCAGCCTAAAATACTCATCATACACTCTAAAAAACACCTTGATAAATTGATATGCCTGATATCACCCCCCCTATAAGCTTCCCTTCTAATCATGATTTCGGAGCCGCGTGAGAGGGACAAAACAAGCCGTTAAGTTCTGGGGGTCAAGGACGCCGTTAGGCGCCATGTAATGGTCTCCTTGACCTTAAGAACCTAGGATTGTTAGTCCCCTCATTAAAAGCGGGTCTGATCTCATGATTTTGGTGAGCGTTCCGGAGAGTTTGAGAGGCGGAAAGCCTCTCATTAAAAAATAAAGTTTATAAATAAAAACTATTTTCATTTGCCAATCTCCTGAAATTACTTTATCACTTAAAAGATATTTTGATCGTCTACGCAGCGATCAAGAGGGATTCAAAAACCCTAAGCTCTAGCGTAAAATGAGCCCACTCTTGTGGGTGTCCCGGAATTCCGGGAGTTTTTGCCATGTCCAGGTGCTTTAAGCACTAAAAGCAAAAAAGCTGACTAGAGCTCAGTATTTTGACTCCCGGAATACCAATGCGAGGGCGCTCGCAACCGGAGGGGGGCTTGAAGTGCAAACCAAAAATCCAAATT
>NZ_JBHIRG010000042.1:0-5612 GCF_042196965.1 Bartonella sp. AA83SXKL | reverse complement strand
CCCACATCTGTTTCTAAGCCATTGGCTGCACCTGCTTCATCACGCGCACTGTATTTAAAATCCCAAGAGGTACAATGTTTCTCATGAATAACAATAACGGGGAGTGTTTCACCAGTGATGGCTTTGCCTTCCCCCCGTCTAGCCAAAACAAGTTTGCCATCAACGGGTTTTGCTACCGCATCATATCCTCCTGCAAGGCGTGCGGCAAAAGCCATATCGCTTTCAGCTGTTTGATCAATGTGACGCACAACAATTTTAGCAAGAGAAGGATCAACTTTTGGTGTATAGCCATTGCGCTCTGCTATCTCTTGAACAATACTGCCAAGGGTTTGTTGGTGATAGGATTGGCTTTTGGGGGTTCTGTAAGATGTGTTCATTGATGCGGCGCGCCCTGTAACACTTAAGCTTTGTGGTGGGCTGCTTACAGAGATTTCGTCTATCAGATAGGCTCCCATATCGCGGTTTTTGCCCCCTTCATAGCCAAGTGTTATGGAAATAACTGTCCCGATAAGAGGAATATCAAGAAAGCCGTTATCACTGTCACGCGCACGGTCATCAAGCTCTATAGTGATACGATCACTTTTGTTTTCTGCTTCATCGGTAATTTCAATCGACAAAACATAATCCATAAGAGTTTTTGTGATGTCTTCTCCATTTGCCAGAACCATGCAAAAAGGTTTCATGATTTGCTACCCCAAATTCTGATCACTGGTGTGGCTTTCGGATAGGGGAGGGTTGGTAAGAGTATCGTGATACCTGCTTTTAAAATGGGTCCATAGTCTGCAAGACCAAAGTTTGCTGCATAAACGCGTTCAACAGCAAGGGCTTGTTGACCCTTTGCATAGTATCTCCAGCAAATGGCATCAACCATATCGCCTTCTTTTGTTACGTAAAGATCACTCATAGCTCTTCACCATATTCTCTCAACTTTATTGTAAATTCTTGTTTTTTTGGGGTGCCGTTATGATGAAAAATGCTTTGCTTTTCCTCTACAGAAAGAATGACAAACTTACCTAAGATTTTGCCTTGACCAGTCACAAGAATGTGAGGTCCTTCATGTGCCATTTGCCGTAAATATTCGAGCTGTCTGTGACCACCTTTGAAATCTGGATAAATCACACCAGTTAAAGAAAATTCCGCATTTGCAACGGCAGGCAATTGAAGAGCAGCCTTTCTCCCCAATCGCCCTTGCTCCACCCATGGAACACCATAAGACATATCAAGTGTTTGGTAAGCTGCTGTTTCAATCGAAAAAATAAAACCACCCAAAGCTAACATCATGATGTTTAATCCGAAAGGCTAGAGGCTATAGCCAAGCGTTGCTGTTTTGCATAGCGTTCAAGGGCTTGATTGACAGCGTCTCTGATTTCGTCCTTGAGACCATTGGGGACAGAAATATTTAAATTTGAAATCATCACACGGGCATCTACTTCTATCGGCTTATGAACGGTAATGGGCTTGGGAGCTTTAAAGGCACCCACTTTTGCATTTGTAGCCTGCATTTGTCCTGTTTCAACGACACTTGTATTAAAACCACTCTTGCGTTTTTCAGGTGGGGTATTTGTAACCACTACTGTATCCAGCATTTTTTTTGCGCGTGCATTGGTTTCATCGGTAAAGGTTTTAATGGTCTGGGTTGAAGTTTTGTTGATTGAAACATTAAAGCCTAGCTTTTCTTTCATCCAATTAGGCATCCAGCTGGTTAATTGATTAATCTGGTTGCTGAACCAATCAGATAGAGCATTCCATTGGCTTTTGATGCCGTCCCAAAGCCCGTTAATCAGATTGGATCCTGCTTCCATTAAATCAACGCCAAGCAACCATTTAATGAGTTCATTGATTCCTTTTGCTATCCAATAGAGTGGTGAAAAGTTTTTAAAGAGCGTAAAGAGGTTATTGAAAATGTTACTACATAAGCTGTAAAAAGAATTCCATAGCTTTCCTAAGAAGCTTATTACGGTATTCCAGTTTTTGTAGAGTAGATATCCAGTAGCAATAAGCACTGTAATGCCGCCTATTATCCAGCCTATGGGAGTAGACATCATGACGATGCGAAGCGCGGCGAATGCTGTACCAATTACAGCTAATGATGCTACCAACAAGCTTTTTATTTTGTCCCAATATTTGTAAAGCACATATAGAACAGCAATAAGCGCAACAATGCCACCAATTACCCAAGTGATAGGAGAGGACATCATGATGATACCAAGCTTAACAAACGCTGCACCAATTACAGCTAATGATGCAACCAACCGGAAATCTATTTCATCCCAGTATTTACACAGTGCAATAACTGCTGCAATACCACCAAGTATCCAGCCGATAGGTGTGGTCATGATTGCATAGCCAAGTGTGACAAACGCTGCTCCCGCTGCGGCTAACGCGGCAATGAGTGGACCAAAAATGAACGAACCAAGTGCCACAAGTCCTACCTTAAAGAGGGTTATTTCACCAATCAACGGCTCCATCCATTGGAACCAGCCTTTAATCCTCTCTGTGAGATCACTGATGCCTTTTCTTAAATCAGAGGTAGGATTAAGCAAATCATTAAGGACTTTTTTTAAGGTTTTTGCCCAGCTCGCAACGGTTGTTTGAATGAGGTCGCGGTTTTCATCAATCAATTTTGAAAAACCGTCAATCATATCATTAATCACGGGCATGAAACGCGCGCCAATAAAGCTCGCGATACCGCCTATTTTTTTCTTAAAGGCACCAAGCTTGTCACTTAAATCTGCTGCATAGCGTGCAACATCGGCACCTATCAGCCATTTTCCTTTTCGCGCCTTTGCAAACAGCTCTTTAATGGGTGCCATGCCTTGTGCAAGCATGGTCGCCATTTCTTTACCATCGCCCCCAAACAGCAGAGCGGCAATATGCTGTCTTTGTGCTTGGCTTTTCATCTTACTCATCTTGTCGGTAATTTCTTCTAACAAGACAGAAGTGGATTTGAGTTTTCCAGAAGTGTTTTTGACAGAAATGCCAAGCGCTTCAAAGCCCATCATTCCTCTTTTTTGTCCGGCATATGCTTGTGCTGAACGCCTATTTAAAACCGCTAAGGATTGTTGAAAAAGTTCGGCAGAAGTGCCTGAATTATCGGCTGCATCACCCCATAATTGAAGTGATGCAACACTCATATTTAAATGGTGTGATGCGTGATAAAGACTATCTCCCAGATGCATGGTTTTCATGGTGAGGGCGGCTACACTTGCCACAAGACCACCACCAGCAAGCCCTAAGACACCGGTAAAGACTGAAGCACGACTTGCCGCTGTGCTAAGAGCACTTTGAACGCCATGAAGGCTTTTTGTCATGTTTTTGACAGCAGCAGAAAAGCGCGGAATACCCAAACTATGTGAGAGTGTTTTTGACAATGTATCGAATTTTTTTTGAAGATGTTTGAGAGGTGTGGTGAGTTTGTCTTCAAGAGACAATCTCACCTTTGCATCAGCAACTTTTTCACTCATTTTATCTTATACCTTTCTGCTGCTTGTTTTCGCCAGAATATGAGTTCTTGCGGTTCCATTTCCATCATCTTTGAAAGGGACCAATGGAACACAATGGTAATATCGGCTATGAGTTTAGCGGCGGTTTCCCAGTCGAGGTATCCCGCCGCTTGATAAAAGACTCCAAAATCTCTCCAATGCTCGACAAGTCATTAATATCGAGTTCTCCAACCGCTTCATGTGCCCATCCAGAAAGACGTGCGATCATAGCGATTGTTTGCTCTATGCCTTCTTTTTTGTCGATTGCTTGCACATCTTTTGTTTTGGGGCGCTGTAAAGTAATTTCGGTGTGCTCTTTTCCTTCAAAAGTAACAGGTATCAATAATTTATGTGTAATGCTTGTTTGGACTGTCATTTTTATAATCCTATGTTGTCTCTATGGTCTGCGAGTTGATTGACGCCATTGAATTTTCTCACCAAGTTGAGGACGTCTATCTCAACGATTTCAATGTCCTTCTGGACATATTTGAAATATTGCAATGTGAATGTAGCCGTAGAAGTTGCTTTGCTGCCCGGTTGCCATTCTGCCATTTCAAAGCCTTTGCATAGTCCTCTCATGGTAATGACAACACCTTCTGCTGGTGTGCCTTGCGCTTGCATTGAACTTCGTAATGAAATGTCGACATCAGTGCGCCCTAAGAGTGCCATTAACTCTGGAGAGCAATCAGAAATGGTCATGCTAAGCGTGAGGGTTTCAAGACCAAGGTCAACTTCAATGGAGCTATCCATGCCACCGCCGCGATAACTTTCAACAACCAAGTTCAAATTCGGTAATGTTACGCTTTCACATTTTGCTTGATAGGGAATGCCGTCGACAAAAATGTTAAAATATTTCAAAACTCTTGGTAAAACGGGGATAGCCATTAAAAAATCTCCTCTAAATAATCATTCACAATGCGTGAACGGAATGTGATGTGTTCTGCTGGTGTTGTTGGTGTGAATTCGACATTGAAATAGACTCTACCGCTCTCAATGGCGCTTGCTGTGTTAAGCTCTAGATCAGGCGTACAGCGCCCACCAAGAATGGCGCCTTGTGCTTTCAAATCACGCAAATAGGCATTGACGCTTTCACTGACATCATTCATGTAGGTTTTTTTGATATTACGATCGACAGCCCATAGATGCCCGCGCAAAATGGCGTCATTGATCATATCTGCGGTTCTCACCACCGATAAGAAAGCAAACTTTGTATCACTTGAAAGGGTGCGATTACCCCAAAGACGATAACCATTTTTGCGGATAATTGTTGTGATGTTTTGTTCGTTAAGAAGGTTAGCGCGGCTTGATCGATCACCAATGGAAAAATCAATGGGGCGCGCAGTTCCCACAATGCCATTGATCACTTTATTGGAAGGGGAATGCCAAAAGCCATGGGTAAAATCCGTTTTGGCAATGACACCAGCAACCGCTGCACTTGCTGGCTGTTCTACAATTTTTCCATCACGATTTACCTTTACAAACGGATCAACGATAATAGCGCGCTTTGAATCAAAATCTTTTGCTGTGCTAAGGGCTGCTTCATCTGTGCTGTTTGGTGCATCAAGCACCACAATGGCGCGTAGGCGTTCAGCAATGCCAATCAATTCTGCTGCTACGGGGTTGGCAGTCGCACCCGTTCCATTTTCTTCAATATTCACACTGGAAGGGCGTTGATGTGTAAAGCCTGGAGCGATGAGAATGCGTGGTGTTTGTCCTACAATGGACCCCGCTCCAATCAAAGCATGAACACCTTCATAAGCACCATTTGCGTTTACACCACCCAGAATATTGGTGAGTGTTGCATTTTCGTTGTCACCCTCGTGCACGCGTACGACAACAACAATGGCACCCACTTGCTTGAAAATGAGATCAAGGGCATTGGGTAAGGTGCCTTGACGCTTACCCGTTTTATCCAGTTTAGCGGCTTGTGAAAGAGAACCCGTTACCAAAACGGGTGTGTTAAGAGGGAATGCTTGTTCATCGGCATCGGGTGCTGTACCAACAATCCCGATAACTGCCGATTGTACTGCGCGAAGGGGACGGGTGCCGTCGTCAACCTCGACAACTTCAACACCGTGTAGAAAACCTGTTGCCATACTTTATGCTCCTTTAAATGGTTGGCTAATGAAA
>NZ_JBHIRG010000041.1:0-5887 GCF_042196965.1 Bartonella sp. AA83SXKL | reverse complement strand
CTTAAGGCTCTAATTCGAGTTAAGAAATGACCATCGATATATTCACAATCATCAATAAATTCGTATTTTTTTGCAGGATTTTGTTTATTAACAAGCACAGTTTCATTTGAAATAGAAGAGATAACGGGGGAGGTGTTTGAATTTGTCATTTTAAATTCTTTCTAATCATAAAAGGTTTCTATTGACCCCCTAATGGGCGTCGGGCGCTAGAAACACGGTGATTAGTCCGCTGTATGCTTTCCCCTTGAAAGGGTATTGTATGGCATAACCACACCCGACAAAATTCTCATATACTAACAAAAGCATAAAAGAAAGTCAGTATTTTAAAGGCATGGGAGAGGCTGTTTCGTAACCTATCCGCTAATCACTAAGTGTTTCTATCACTTGATTATTTATATAACAAAATACGTATTTATTGTCAAACAATATTTTATCTTTTTTGTATTTTTTTTAATACGTTATGTATTGATAATATCTTATGCTTATTAATTGCTTCTTTTATATTTATGTGCTTTTAAAGCTATATTATGGGCTTTATGAAACGATTGCGTATTTTCTGAATCTATACATTTATAATATTTAAAAACGCTCTCATAATGCGTATTTTAAACTTTATAACCTATCAATTTTGTCACTAAATGGCTTTTAAGATTTCTGTTAATTTCTTTTAATAACACATTTTAGACTTAACAGCCTTATAGGGACTGTCTTTATAACAAATGCTTTCATTTGCATTTTTGCTTTTTCTATAGCTGTTATATGCTTTATAGCCATGGCATCATTTTTCATGTTCATAAGAGAAATGATAAATAGGATATATGATAATTGTGATTTATTGTGATTTATAGACCGTTATGAAAACACTTATGAAAACATCTCAATAGAAACTGATCATTATAGAGATGAGCAAAATCCCTTTTAATAAACTTTTGTCATTTTTGTCAGTTCTTTTTAGAACCTATATCATTTTTTTTAAATGAGAGAAAATTAAAATCATTATATTTCAATAAGTTAAGTTTTATCAATTTTTCAAAATACAACTTATTAAAACAGCCATAACAAATAAATACAACTGTAAATATATATTTGTCAGTTTATGTCAGTACATTGAATCGACAAAAGTGATCATTTAGTGAATGATTAAAACATGTCTTATGAGAGTATGTGATCTTTTAAAGCCTTTCAAAAGAAAGGGATTATAATCATAATAAATGCTATCAAGACCATTATGGTTATGAGTTTTGGAGGTGCTTTTTACGCCCCCCTTTACATATTTTTCAATAAAAAATAAAAGTCATTATATTTCAATATGTTATTTTTTATCAATTTTTCAAAAAACAACCTATATCAATAGTACAACCTATAAATTCAACTAATGCTCTATGTTTTGTAAGGTTTTTGGGGGGGTAGAAACATTCAAAACCTATAAGTAATATAAGAAAATGAATATACATAACCCTCTTTAAATAAAGCTTCTGATAACAATAAAGCACTCATTTTAGATTACGGTTTAATCTTTTAAAGGCAATGTAAATAAGAGTATCTAAAAGTGCAAGTTTCTTCTTTTTAAATAACGCATGATAAATTATCCTTTTAAAGATTGTATGTCAGCAATTTATAAAAGGGATATAAGAACCTATAGGTATAAAACCTTATACCCCTTATGAGTTTATCATACCCATTATGTGAGCATGCTTTAATAAGCTTATTCAGTTTCTCTTATTTCTAATTTTGGTAAGTTCTTAACAATCTTCATTGTTTCTAGACTTACGGTAATAACCCTTTGAAACAACTCTAATGGATAAGCAGGGTTGCCAACGGTTTCAACAGCATAGTGATTGGCATCATTCACAATGCCACTCTTTTTATCAGTCTTTACGCATTGACGCCCCATAACCCATTCAAGAGCGGGTTTACCATTGACGATATACGCATAAGCTTCAAGAGGTATATCTGTTATTGTGATATTGTTATTATAAATAACAGTGGTTTTATCTTTCTCTTTACCTGCTTTTGCGAATTTCATTTCAGTCACATAATAGAATTTTTCGAGATTAGAGATTTCTGTCTGTTTTGGATTACCCTTTTTAAAGATCACGGGATAAGGCTCTACATCTTCATAGTTTACGTGCAAATGACCGAGTTCACGCCCAGCTGTTACAAACTTCCAAAAATCATCAGCACTCTTTACGCAAGGAATGCGAGGTAATTCTTTGCATAAATTATCAGCATAACGAGCACGGTAATCTTCTGAATGTAAAATCCCATAAACATAATAGAACAAATCATCTTTAGTGATAGTTTCATTAGGATAAGCGGCTTTAAAATGTTCTAGCCCCTCATCAGTAATAGCATTACGCCTCTGTAAACCAGCTGTTGTGTTTTTCTCCGTAGAATGCGTAAATAAATGGGATTGTTTCTCACTTTTACTTTTTGAAACCGTAGTATCTTCGTAAATATAGCGTGGAAAACATTGACCTTTTTCTATTGAATCTAAATTAGGCAAAGCTTTAGTCATCAATACAGAAAAGTCTTTCTTTGCTCCTATACCTGTAATTTGTATCACCTTATTATCAACCGCTTGTCTTATCGGGAATATACGCGGCATTTGATAAACTGCTTCATTAAAGACGCTATTGTAATAAAGCCATTGTTGTGTAAAAGGACGGTATAGGCTTTGAATAAGGCATTTATCTTCAAATTCGGAAAATTTACCTCTTAATAATTCTCTCTTAAGAGTACTGCTCCAACTAATCTTTCTTACATCGGAATTGACGAAATCATTCACGACCTTTGCACGTGCTGTACGATCAGCATGTGAATAGGTATTATTTAAACGTTTTACCTCATTATTATAGAAGGCAGTCATGTTATTCATATTTTTCTTTACAGATTCACGGCTTGAGTTATACGTCCAAGCATCACGATTGGTTGAAACACCAAGAGAATAAGTTTCAAAGAGCTTTTTATCATGCCCCTTTTTGACACCCATAGCTAAGAATGTTTTGAAACTGTCATCACGTTGATCAAGCCAATCACTGTACTTATCTGGTGTAATTATTTGCCAACCTTGTTTGCTCCGTGTAATACCATCAATGCTACCAAGAGACTCTATTATTATAAGCTTTTCTTTTCTCGTGAGATAATCTCCAATATCACGAAAATATATCTTACCACGCTGTTGTGCATTTGGATTTTTTACGAGAATGGAAATCGCTATAGGGGCTCGAGATCCAGAACCAAAAATTTTACCACCTTCTTTTCGAGAAAGTTCTCCAGAAGTTCGTTGGTTACCCCGTAAATGGAAAATATAAAGGCTGCTAAATTCTTCAACGAGGCATTTGCGTAAACCATCCATAGAATGTCCAGTAATAAAACCGGCATTTGTGACAAAGCCGATTACCCCAGCATTATCAATACGGTCACTAGCCCAGCGGATAGCGCGGATATAACTATCATATAACTTTTGCGTACTAGTTGCTTTCGATTTAGCTATATAAGTCTCACGAATACGATCATCTAATATGGGATAAGATATATTGGGATTATTATCGTTTTCATTCTTTTGTCCTACCGAATAAGGAGGGTTACCAAAGATAACTTTAATATCCAGTTTCTTTTGATGCTCTAAATATTCACTGTTTTCCTCTAGTAAACCTTTCATCAAATCTTGTTTTTCAAGCATCCGAAACGTATCAGCCAAACCAATATGCTTGAATGGGATATAATTCCCTTTCATCAGACTATGATAGGTCGATTCAATGTTAATCGCTGCTATGTAATAAGCCAGTAAAACAATCTCATTGGCATGAATATCATGACGGAATTTATATTCCATATCCTCTGGTTTGATGAGATTGGATTGTAATAGCCGTGTGATAAAGGTCCCTGTTCCAGTGAAAGGGTCAAGAATAGAAAAACCCCGTGACCCCAAGCTTTTTCCAAACTCATTACGCAACACATCATCAACAGAATGAATGATAAAATCAACAACCTCAACGGGTGTATAAACAATCCCAAGCTTATCCGTGGTTTTCTTAAATGCCTTGGCAAAAAAACTTTCATAAAGTTTGATAATAAGATTCTGTTTTGCATGAGTTTCTGTAATACCTGCTGTACAGAATGTGACACTTTTGTAAAATTGATCAAGATCTTTGGTTTTTTCTTCAATGTTCGTTTTATCCAGTTCTCTTAAGATCTTGTCCATTGCTTGCGAAATGGCATTGTTCTGTACAAATTCATTACCGTCAAATAAAGCTTCAAACACGGGACGCGTGACAAGATGTTGCGCTAACATCTCAATCGCTTCCTCTTGCTTGATTTCACTGTTGACGTTGTTCTTTAATTCCTTATGGAATGCATCAAAGGCGTGAAAGGCTTCACTCTTTTCATCGGAAATCATATCTTTAAGATGATTGATATGGTTTTGAGCAATCTCAGCAACATTGTTCGCCCAAATGCCCCAATAATCCGTGATTTTAAAACTATCCAGAAAAATGGCTTTGACAAAATCAAAAAATTCAGAACGGCGGAATAGGTCTCCTTGTCCTCCAGATACCGATTGAGATTTGCTTTCTGCTGTTCCAATGACACGTCCAGAACTTTCTGTTTTGGATGGTATCGAGATCTCATCAACCGTTGTGGTAAGCTCTTTTAATTCATTGGCTCGTTTAATCTCTATAATCTCAATCGTATGGCTGCTATCTTGTCCTAAAGACATCTGATTAATTGTCCGAGCAAGCCTTTCGTCATGAGAATGTAAAGCATGCAAAACTTGCCAAACAACACGGTATCTCTTATTGTTTTTTAAAGCCTTTTTGGCTTCTAAGTGTGAAGGAATGATAATGGGTAAAATGATATAGCCCGTTTTTTTATTTGGAGCACGACGCATCACACGCCCTACTGCCTGTATCACATCCACTTGGCTATTGCGCGGGTGTAAAAACATGATGGCATCAAGAGCAGGGACATCAATCCCTTCTGAAAGACACCGAACATTGCTTAAGATCCGACAAACGTTTTGCCCCGCATCTTCTTTAAGCCAATCCAATTCCTCATTGCGTTTTTTGACGCTTTGCGTTCCGTCAATATGTCTTACTTCACAGTTTAGAAAGGGAACGGTTTGAAGGAAATCATCAATATGAGATTTGATAATTTTATTAAAGAGCTTTGTTATATATTGAGAGGTGTTAATGTCTTTGCAAAAAGCTAAAGCACATTGCATGGGCTCTGTATCATCATCATCAACAGCCGCTTGCTTATCTATTTTGGTAAGTGCTCTATAACAGCCAATAATTTTTGCCGCATCATCTAAATCAATTTCACGGTTTTCATTGGCAATAATCTCCTGTATGGCTGGTGTGATATAGGTTTCATTAATACCCAAGACCACAATCTTGTAAGGAGTTAAAAGTTCATTATCGACAGCTTCCGCGAAGGTATAATGATGAAGTTGTTTGCCATAAAGGGTTTCATCGTCCATAGATGCCAAAACAGCATTGATCTCATCCGCCCGCCTTTTAGCAGTGTCACTAAAGATACGCGGCGTTGCTGTCATATACAGACGTTTTTTGCCCCGAATGATGCTGTTATCGTGAACCTTGATAAATTCAGATTCATTGTCTTCAGTTCCCAATGAAGCCCCAGTTGTTCTATGGGCTTCATCACAGATGATCAGATCAAATTCGGGTAAACCATGCTCTTTTTGTGCATCCGAAATCACTTGGATAGAATGATAAGTTGAAAAGACCACGGTCATTGCATCTGCTAGGGATTCACAAGCTTCTTTAGCAAGGGCTTGAGCATCCGTGGTAGCAGGGAGAACAAGATCTGATGTTTCCATGCCAACAATATCATCTTGATTTTTACGACGCTTGCCTACTTTCGT
>NZ_JBHIRG010000040.1:0-5919 GCF_042196965.1 Bartonella sp. AA83SXKL | reverse complement strand
CCTATACAAAAGCGCATATGTGTTACTGATCTCGGGCATTTGACTTCGATTAAACCGTCTTCTCCAATGAGACCATCGGGGCTAGCACCCGCCGTTTCTATTGTGGGGTGTTGGATAAAGCCGCACTTTGTTATATCGGCATCATAAATGAAGCCATATTCTCTCAAGGCATCTTCTTCATGTTCAATACCCCATCTCATATCTTCAGTTTCATAATAGGGGCTTGTTTCGCCTGTTAAGCGCTCCGTTATGAGTTTGATTTTGTAGTCTTCATATTTGCTCGTAGGCAATCCTTTTGCTGTCTTACTGATAATGTTGTAAACATTAGATGCGGTGACTTTACCCAAGCGCGCTTGAAACCATTCTGCTGTTCTTTGTTCCATATCACACCGCCGTTCTTTGTTCTTGTGATACATATTCTATATCTTGGACGTGAATATATTCGGCATCTTGTATAGGAACGTATGTTTTCTCTTGTGGTGGGAGAGATTGTAGAGCGCTTTCTCTTTGAATTCTTGGCTTGCTTTCTAATATTTTCAAAACGTCGTCTGCTGTTTCACAAGACATATCTGTTAGCTTTTCTACTTTTGCATAAGAGAGAAGCTTATTTTTATCCGATTCTGTTTGTTCGATTAATTCTTCGATTTTTATAAGCATATCTTGAGAAACCAATTGTTTTGGAATGCTATGGTTTGTTTCATTGATACGTTTTGCTTCATCTTCTTCATAAATACCGGAAAGCCCGAAAGCATAGCGAGCACATTGTATAGTGGCTTTATGGCGCAACATACGTGCTGGATATTTTTGCCATGCTTCACTTTTTTCTTGTTCGCATTCTTTGCGATATTCGGTGACTTCGATAGGGTCTTTAATCCCTTTGAGACGAATAGCACATTTGATAGCAATGATATTCCCATCTTCATTGAGTTGATCTTGAAAGGTCATGCCATCAAAGTCAGGATTTGATTTGATGATCTTTATCCAACCGTCGATAGAAACAACGGGTATGATGCCGCCGCCTTTTTTAGGGAGAGCATAGATTTCTTTTGTTAAAGGGTTAAGTCCATAAGTATTGGCAACAAAAAGAAAAACGGCAAATTCTGCATCAGTGATGACATTAGCATTTTTATCTCCAATACAAGTTTTTATGATTGTGGTTCGAAATTCTTCAGCAGAAAATCCATATTTTTCTGCCATTTCGTTTAAAAAAGTAGAATTTTTCATCTTGATTTCCTACATTGCGCGCAATTCACGTGTGGCGTGAATCACGCTGGTGTTTAAAAGTTGTTTGTGTGGTTAAAAACGGCTTATATGGCTATTACGGTATTACCAAAAATCTCGGCAAAACCACAAACTTTAGCTTTTCCATAAACTTTGGCGTTACCAGAAACCCAGCAATTGCCATCATGAGAGAGATTGCTTTCATTTTCTATAAAACCGCCTAGGTCACCTTTTTTGACATATCCAAAGTCTCTTAATGCTCTAATTCGGTGAAGAGTTCTTCCATCAAACGGAATTGTTTCATCAGTAAGTTCGTATTTTTTCATCTGGTTTGTTACCTAGTTGAGATTCTTTTATCGCCATCAATCCAGTCGTCCCAACATACACATGCTTCACCGTAAATTTTTGCATGACCGTAAACATGCGCATCACCGGAAACTTCTGCATTGCCGTAAACACGCGCCCTATCATAAATGTATGCCTTTTCGTAAACTTGTGCATTGCCATAAACTTCTGCATTATCAAAAACGTGCGGTTCACCGCAAATATATGCATCACCGTAAACTTCTGCATCACCGTAAATGCATGGTTCATCGCAAACTTCTGCTTTGCCATAAATACGAGAATTGTTGTAAACATGTGCATAACCGTAAACTTGTGCATTTTCGTAAACCTTAGCATCACCAAAAACCTTGGCATAACCATAGACTTTTGCATAATCCCCAATCCAGCAATTACCATGATGCGATAGGTTGTCTTCTTTCTCGATATAGCCGCCAAGATCACCTTTCTTGACGTCCTCCAAATCTCTCAGTGCACGAATGCGGTGAAGGATTTTGCCATCAACTTCGATTGTTTCATCAGTAAGTTCGTATTTTTTTTCCATGTTTTAAGTCGCCCTTATCTTAAAACAGTGTCATTTCCAGATACTTTTGTATTTCCGGTTACTTTGGCATTCTCGCAAACTAGTGCACCACCAAACACACGGGCATTTCCAGAGATTTCTGCGTGACCGCCAATTTTAGCTTTTTCAGAAACATGTGCACCTTGGTGGATTGCGGCATTGCCATAAACCTTAGCCTTTCCAAAAACACGTGCATCATCTGCAATCAATGCGGATTCAAAAACACAAGCATCGTCAAAAATTTCTGCGTTCTTTGAAATTATTGCATTACCGCCAATCTTTGCATCATGGTATATTCGTGCATTACCAGAAACAGAAGCTTTATCGTACACTTTCGCGTTCCCATAAATTTTTGCAAGTACGTGAACACGGGCATTACCGTAAACTTTTGCATGATTGAAAATGTGTGCACCACTCAAAATTTGTGCATCATCGAAAATTGTTGCGTTATCATAAACCAATGCACAATCTTGGATTAGTGCATTGGCATAGACTTCGGCATTCCCAAAAACCTTTGCACTATCTCCAACCCAGCAATTGCCATCATGTGATAAATTACCCTCATGCTCTATAAAACCACCAACGTCACCTTTCTTGACTCTTCCAAAGTCTCTCAGTGCACGAATGCGGTGGAGAGTTTTGCCCCCAACTTCGATTGTTTCATCAGTCAGTTCATATTTCTTTTCCATGATTTTACTCCTTTAAGTTAGATTCTGCCTTTGTCGTTCTTGCAAAAGAACGGCATTGCATTGTGTGGTGAATTTTTTGAAAAGGAGGCGTCTTTTAAAAACGCCTTTAGCTTTTAAAGCACATCACAAGGACGCAAACGGTGTTGTTTTTCGTAAGAACCATACATTGCATCATCATATTCGCGCTGTTTTATATCATCTAAAAAAAAACCGTATGCTGTGCTGTGTAGAATAAAGTCATGCGGTATTTTGCCATCAAAACACTTTTGTTCACGTAGTTTGAGATAAAACTCAGCAATATCTTCAGAGATATCTTCGCAACGATTAGTCGTTGGTTCTACGCGCAAAATTTGGACAGCATTATCGGTTTGGTCGATAAAATTGATAATGTCCTTTTCTTCTAATAAAGGACCAGATTTAGCGAGATTTTGTTCTTCATTTTCGCACATCACTAAGAGAATTTCATCAGAATTTATAAACACTGGTTTATTCACAAATGCCTCCATACTGCCTATTGGCAAAAGTTATTTTCTAAGATATGGAGTGAACATATTTTCGATTTTAGAATAAGTCAATATAATTTTTCTAAAACAGAAAAAATTTTTTTAGTAATAGACAAATAGTCTACACAAAAAAGTAATTTAATTTTCATTTCAATGTGGAGAAAATTCTGTATGAAGCAGTCTAAAAAAGCTCTAAAAATATTTTCGTCATTAACAAATGAGCAAAAACGGGTGGTTATTTTCCATCTTCTTCTTGCAAAGATCGCAGAAAAGAAATGACGGCTTTTCTATGCTCTGGCTTTGCCGAGGAATATAATTTTAAAAAATAATCATCACAATTATCGGGTATAAAATGAGGGGGGAGAGCTTTAAAAAATGAAGTTAATCTAACGAGTTCATCAGCAGATATGCTTCTACTTTCTTTATCATCATCGACAGAAAGCATTTTAGATACAACAGATGTATGAAGTCCCATATGTTTAGCTAATTCAGTTCGGGACCCATGACCCATTGTTTTAAGTTTTTCATTTGCCCAAATTTTTATTTCTTTTTGAATATCCATACTTATCAATATTCCTATTGTTTTAAAAAATATCAACATTTCTATTTTAGAAAAAATGTTGACATTTTTTCTATAATCGAATAAATGCCCGTTTGATAAATAGAGAAATTAAAATGAATATCAAAAATTCAGCAGGTACGATTATAAAATATTTAGGCGGTGCGAAACGTGTGTCATTGATTTCTCAATGCCATGTGTCTGCTGTTTATAAATGGACTTATCCTTTAAAAAAACTAGAGGGTAAAGGCGGAATTATACCAGCTAAGTATCAAATTATGCTTCTGAACTATGCACGTGATCATGGGATAGATTTGCGTCCAGAAGATTTTTTTTATCCCGAGCGCTTGCAGAGATTAATGCAAGAGCAACACCCCCCAATGTCGAAAATTTGCAAGAGCTGCGGTGTTGATCACACCGGAGAAACTTTACAGCATTAAGGAGATAAAGATGAGTTCGAATGAAATTTTATGGATAGCAGTGGTTTCAGTTTTGCTCTTAAGCGGAGTGATGTTTCGTATTGCATTGCATTATCGCAACCAAGTTAAAGCACTTAAAGATCAGGTTCAAGATATTAAGAAAAAAATGAAAGAGAATGAGTTTAGGTATTTAAAGGAAAGCAAGCAGACAATTGATGAATGTGATGCGGATCTTGAAGAACGTGACAAGGAAATTAAACAACTGAAGCAAGAGATTGAAGAACGTGACAAGGAAATTAAACAACTGAAGCAAGAGATTGAAGAACGTGACAAGGAAATTAAACAACTGAAGCAAGAGATTGAAGAACGTGACGAGGAAATTAAACAACTGAAACAAAAGACTGAAGAGCATGAAAAGGCGTTCAGAAATGTAAGTGAAGTTGTAATGACACTCGAAGCAGATGTTCAATCACGTGACAAGGAAATTAAAGAACTTAAACAAAAGACTGAAGAACTAAAACAAAGTATAGATGCGTATCGAGAAGAGTTTACACGGAAAAGTGAAAAGATACGGACACTAAAAGCAGATGTGCAATTACGCGACGAGGAAATTAAAGAATTGAAGCAAGAGATTGAAGAACGCGACGACGAGGAAATTAAACAACTGAAGCAAGAGATTAAAGAACGTGACGAGAAAATTCAAAGACTAACACAAGAGCTTAAACAGCGTGATGAAGCAGTAAAAGCGCCGCCTCATAAGAATAAGAAGAGTAAGAAGAAGGGTAAGTGAGGAGTGGATAAGATGACAGTTAAAAAGAAGTATGAATCTACTGATGAAACAATCGAAGTTAATGGAGTTACGCTTCACCGTATACGTGCTTTAAGAAATTTTAGAGATGTGTACGCAGGTGACTTAGGTGGCTTTATTGAAAATGAAAGCAATTTAAGTCATGAGGGAGACTGTTGGGTTGGGGACGATGCAAAGGTTTATGGTAGTGCTAGGGTTTACGGTCGAGCCAAGGTTTTTGGTAATGCCAACGTTTATGATAACGCTCATGTTTATGGCAATGCCATTGTTTATTTTGATGCTAAAGTTTTTGGTAATGCACATGTATACGGTACAGCAATAATTTGTGAAAATGCCCGTGTGTGTGGTGATGCATGGATTGATACAGGTTTTATTAGTGGTTGTGATTTAGTTAATAGTAGTAAAAAGAAATACGAACTTACAGACGATACAGTTGATCTCGGTCCTTTCAAGTTACACCGAATACGAGCATTGAGAA
This sequence comes from Bartonella sp. AA83SXKL, assembly GCF_042196965.1. Taxonomy (NCBI): domain Bacteria; kingdom Pseudomonadati; phylum Pseudomonadota; class Alphaproteobacteria; order Hyphomicrobiales; family Bartonellaceae; genus Bartonella; species Bartonella sp. AA83SXKL. The sequence goes on along the minus strand of NZ_JBHIRG010000040.1, from coordinate 338 downwards.
GCTTTGGCAAAGTAAAGAAAGGTGATTTAGGTGGCTGGGTAGAGAGTGAAGAGAACCTCAGTCACGAAGGTAATTGTTGGATTAGTGGTTTAGGGGCTGTTTTTGGTGGCGGCAGATTACGTGGTGATCACCTAGTTCCAAACTTTAATTACATTTCCAATACGACTTATAAATTGTCTATGTTAACACCACAACAATACATGGCATCTCTACCTTGGCACCGTAGAATATGGGAGCGACTCCGTTATTATTGGGAGTGCGGAATATGGCTTTAGAGCTTCATAAACGTGATGAATAATACAATTCTTTGTTTTGATCTAGGTACCAAAACGGGGTGG
>NZ_JBHIRG010000039.1:0-6765 GCF_042196965.1 Bartonella sp. AA83SXKL | reverse complement strand
CGGCGCCGACCATGAATGGTATAGCGATAAATCCATTGAGCACCTCCATCTTTACGCTTATGAAGTAACAAGCCGGCTTGTGACGTGCAAGCAAGTGGTTTTAGTTGATTTCAACATACACAGATTTGAAATGAGAGAATCCTACGTTATTTGGGATTCTTATTCGATATGAATAGTGCTAAATTATCATTATAAATCAATATGATTGTATCTTTAATAAGAAATAAAAGTTTGTATTTTGGCGTCGAGTAGAACCTCTTTTAAAAGTAACTTCACCGCAAGTAGTATTTCACAAAATTACAATTAAAACAGAAAAATAATTGAAAAATTTTTCTTCTGAGAAGCTGATTTACGCAACAACTATTCTTTATTTCAGCCCCAAAAAACCTTTTTAAAATTACTTGATAAAGCAGAGCATTGCATATTTCTTATTGTGATTAAAGTGAAATAGCCATTGAAAACAGGAATAATACTTTTTGAATGAACTTAATAATTAAAATGGAAACTAGCTGAGTACAAGAGTTTTTCGATTTATACCGGTATAGGCCAATTTATTTTCCAAACTGAATATTGCGTAATACAGTTAAATTGACTTTACAATTATAAAGTTGTAAATTTTTAGACTATTTACAAAATAATAATTATCTTTAATATATATCAAGGTACATAATAACAATATGAGGAGGATGTTATGTCATATAAAAAGCCGCAGGTGATTGGTACTGTGAATAGTGCAAGTTTAACTTGTTATAAACCATTGGCGCGAGATAGAAAAAAATAAAAAAGCAGGATAAGGGCGCTGCAGCGCCCTTATCCATTGTATTATTAAGAAACAATTTAGGAGGGGAAATGTTTCGTATCAATCTCGACGAGAATAGTATAACTAGATTAAATGATTTTCAGACTATTGTGCTTAATGATTCAGCTATAATTTTAATTGATTCAGTTTTTTTACAGAATCAGAAAATTGAAACTGTTGCGGCAAAGCTTAATGTAGAGACAGAGGTCTTAGCATCAGATTTTTCAATCTTGTTAAGAGAACTAGAAAAGAATGGTTTTCTTTTAAAGAAGGAAAACTTGATTAGTGCGTCAGATTCGATTTTTGATCTTAAAAAATTATGGGCACCTGTGACACCTATTATACATATTATCCAGAATTGCAATAGCCCTTGTATCATGTGCGATTGCTGGAAGATTAAGGAAAAAAATTGGCATACTCCAGAAAGTTTAATACCCTTATTTAGAATGTTGAAAGAAAAAGGAGCTGCCTCAGTGATGCTTTCTGGGGGAGAACCTTTAATGCATCCGAGGCTTAAAGATATTTTATTAACGTTGAATGAACTAGGTCTGCCTGTTGAATTAAATACCAATGGCATCTTATTGCATAAAAATTTATGGATTTCACAGTATGACATAAAAGAAATTGTTATTTCTATGGATTCGACTAGTGTCCAAGGATATTATGATATACGGGGGGCGAATAAATTTGATCGCGTGTGGGAAAACATTGAAACAGTTAAGAATCTTCAACCTCTGCAAAGTATAGGAATAAGAGCGACAGTTACTAAAGAGATTCTAGAAAATATTATTAATTTTATCGATTTTTGTATAAGCAAAGATGTCGATTATATCGGATTCAACCCGCTCGATACGTCGTCATTTTGTTTTTCTAGAAACAATAATACAAAGGATCGATCTAAGGCTTTAAGCAACAAAATTCTTCCGCCAAACGCCTCACTTTTTCATTTGAGAGATGAATTATCAAGGAAAGAATCCCCCCTCCAGATTTATATAGATAAAAAGTTCCAAGAAAGGAAAATCTCATGGACGTCACAAAATTTTGTAAATTGTATTAATTATTACTTAGGCGAAAATTCTGCGTACGTTTCGTCGCCGTTAATGTGTTTATTTCCATTTTCATCCTTGGTATTGGACTATAATGGAGATTTAAAAAATTGCTTTTATTCAGAAGCTTTTGGGAATCTACAAAATTATGAGGCAATAGATTGGTCTGCTCAAAGCGTTTTAAAATCTTTGAAAGAATCTGGCGCATGTAGCGGATGTCGTGGGAAGGTATTTTGTGGATAAGGTTAAGCAATTTAAGATTTATAGCGTTAGCAAGTCTACTGCTCTAGTGGTTGCTGTTTTACCACTTTTTTTGTCGGAAAAATTGCATTTGTCGCAAGCGGATATTGTTTTAATCGGTAGTTATTTTTTATTGCTTCCTTTGATCTTAGAAGTCCCCTTGGGTTTATTATCAGATGTTTATGGAAGTAAGCGCGTTATTTATACTGGGCTGTTTTTCTTTCTTTGCGGTTTTTTAGCTCTTTTTATGAATTATGCATATTTTGCTTACGCCACTTATTTGTTGTGTATCACATTAGCGGCCGCTTGTTTCTCAGGTGCGGAAGATAGTTTACTCTTTTCTGTAGTACCAAAGCATCGCACACTGTTTTCCGTTAAGTCCGAAGTGGCTGCTGTTACCTATAGTGTGACAACGGTACTTATTTTTTTAGGGGGAATACTTTATTATGTGCATCCTGCATTGCCTGTAATTTTTCAAATCCTTTCATTAATTTTTGCTATTTTTATGTTTTCAAAACTGACGAAGGGATTAGATAGTTTTCATATCAACGCTCATCCGAGTATTTTCACAGTTATGTGCGCCAGCCGTAAAGAAGTCAAAAACCCTTATCGCTTCACTCTTGTTTTTTTAAGTGCAGTTTCAGCTTTTGCTATTTTGGTTAATAATCGAACTGTTTCTATCGCATTTTCTGATTTTTTGCCATTTCAACCTGCTATTTTGGTTTCGATTATTTTTATCATTGGGAATTTTTTTTCAGCAAGTTCCAATATATTGTTTCAGAAGTATTTTTCAAAGTTTCAAAATCCTATTTTTCCCGTCTTAATGATTGGTTGTATGGTAACCATTGCTTTTTTTCTCATGTCATTTCAAATCATTGCGGCTCTTATATTAGGATTTTTACTGCTATGTGTTTTTAAATCTGCTTATCGATCTTATCTGTCGTCTCTTCTTATAAATTCACTGATTGATCCCAAAGCTATCGCGACTGTTTTATCATTTACAGCCATTATTACAGCTGTTGTATCCTTTGCATTCAGTTTTTTATACGGTCATGTTTTTTCAACATTCTGGCAAGCTAATTTGTGGTTGGCAGTGATTATGGCTGTGATTTTTGGGGTGTCTGCTTTAATTATTTTTGTCAGAAAACAAGAAATCATTTGGTTACAGCCTGAAAATGCACAATCGTCAAAACAACATTTCTTGAAACGCAAGCATCAAGAGTTTTGCTATGGGCAAATTTATCCGGAAGCATCGTGCATTAATGAAAACATCAAGGATGGCTCTTTTCGACAAAGTCTCTATCCTGCACCAAATTTGATAACACTTTGCGATGAAATAGTCGAATGGGAGTTTATCCGGGGTACTGTATTGAGCCAAATGGATTTGCTACATCAAAAGGCGATTATTGATCAAATCAATAAGATCTTTCAAGATCGATTAAGCAAGAATATAATCTTATCACATGGAGATTTACATCCTGATAATATCATTGTTACTTCTGATAGTTCTTTTATGGTAGTGGATTGGGATTTATGTCAAGAAGCCAGTCCGGAATTGGATATCTTAACATTTTTCACCAGTCCAAGATTATCTCTCAATTTAGAAGAACGGATAGACTATATTTCTCATTTGCTGTCTATATCAAAGGATGAAGCTTTACCAATGATAAAAGCGTTTGTGGCTAAAAAAATTTCTGATCTTTCTCTATACCAAAATATTTTCATGAAACAATTAGTATTGGATTATATGAACTTGAATAAGAAATTTCATGGGCGATAATATTGTAATTTGTAATGAAAATTGCAGTGCGGGCTGCAATCATTGTCCGTATTCGATGGAATATATGGTGAGAGATGACGCGTTGCCTGAATCTTTATATACAATAAATGACATAAAATCTGATTTTATTATTCTTTCTGGTGGAGAGCCTTTTGAGCTCGATTATGATTTACTTCATAAATATACTTGTATGTGTCTCATTTGCAAAAAATATTTTCGGATTGCAACAGGGGGGCACATCTATATTCAACCATATTTGAAGCTATTAAAGAGTAATCCGTTCTTTTTAGGGATACAAATAGGCACAGATGTTATTTCAGAGATAAGAAATCTAGACAGTAAAAAATATAAACAAACGTGGGTGCGTAACATAGAATGTATGAAAAAAGATAGCGTACCATATAGTGTGACGATTACTTTATCGGAGAGATTCGATTTGGCAGAAGTGTTAGCTCTAATACGTATCGCTACTCCCGAGTTCATTTTAGTTAATTTTGAAAATAGAAAAAAGTATGAGAATAGATTTCAGTTAAATATGATACGGGATTTTTTTTCTGGCTGTGAGATAAAATATGGATATACGCATCAGAGTTTACACCAATAAATATAAACTATCGGATTCTTTTCACAGTTCTTCTGGTGTGTTAGTTGAAAAAACAGAACTGATAATTTTATTTACTGCTCAGGATAAAGTTATTTCGCCCTTTGCTATGGAGTTGCCATTGTCACCTAGTCACGGAGAAATGCCGGACGATTTTATAAAATCTGTAAATGAACGATCAATAAATAAAAGTAAACACTTTGCAAATTCTTTAAGCTATTTCTTTGGGTTGGAAGATTTTTTTAAAAAAGTTGAAATGGCTAAAATTATTAATTCTGGATTAATGAAATCTATTAAAACGATAGGAATAGGTGCAATTATTGATGATGAGATACGTAATTACGATTTGATAAAATTGAAATCATCGAATCAGTATTTGGATGATACAATTGCAATTGTTAATGAAAACAAAAATGTAAAATTTATTATTGATTTCAATGCAAGTATTAATTTTGAGCAGTGGAATTATTTTATTGATAGGATAGATAAGAATAATTTGTTTGGAATAGAACAGCCTGTGAAATTTCCTTCAAAAATTCCAGATTTGGGTTTCTTAAATATCGCTGATGAGACATTCGTGAAATGTGGTTATGAAAAAATTCACGAATATGGCTATAATGCTTTTGTCTATAAGCCATTTGCAAGTAATATTAAAGAATTATATAAGTGTTTTGAGAATAAAAATAACTACGTTGGTATGGTTGGAAGTAATGTTTCAGGCCCTTTAGATTGTAGTTTTTGTAACATCATAAATCATTATATGCCTACCAAATTAGCAGGAAATCGTGCAAGTAATTTTGAAGCGCATCCGTTAAATAATAAAACTGAGGATTTAATGAGAATTCGAGAAAAAAAGATATCTCTCTCTGATGAATTGTTTATTTATCTTGATAAATTTTGCCAAAAGGTATCGGATTTGTATTTTGATATGAATCAATTAAAAGAAATTGCTACAAATATATAGTATTTCCCACTCTGAAGCAGCTATGTTTCGTGAATAGATATAGGACATACCGATGGAAGAACGATATGGTGCTTGTCTCATGTATCGGGATCTTATATACTAAAAGTGTCAAAGATGGTGGCAAAATTGGCTTTGATTTTTTTGATATTAGCAGTAATTTAAGCAGCAACTTGCCTTTTTTATTCAAGATTTTTGATGAGAAAGAATTATAGGTATTTCAGTTTGATGTAACTCAAAATAAGCGAACGGTATTTTTAAGCTTGATGTTTATTATAAAGCTGAGCTCAACCCCAATCAAAACAGTATGGCAGGTGGACTTATTATCTTACTTAAAAGGGGCTAGCTAAGAAGCATACGCTTGTTATTATATCGAATGTTCTCAATTTGCATTCGATTAAACTTACAAATCAAGATGGCTTTTATTCTAATATCATCAATACTGGGCTTTATAGATTAAACATTCAAGTCCAATAATTCGCAGAACAAATGAGCCATGCATCCAAAATGCCAATTACGAGTAATATAAATCCCAATGATATTGTAGCTGATATTCACTTAATACCATCAATACTCCCAAATGACTCCTATTATCGTAAGGTTTTTTTCTTTTCTCTTGAGATCATCACCAACGTCATAAAAATATATTTTACCATGCTGTTGCACGTTTGGATTTTTTACAAAAATAGAAATTTCCATAGAGTAGCTCAAGATCCTAAACAAAAATATTAAAATATAATGTTTTTTATTTTTTATTATTAAAAAAATAACATAAACATTGGAATAACTCTCCAAAAGCAACAAAACTCTTTGTAAGAAGAACTCTGATCATTTTCTTTGAAAAAAGAGCAATGAAGAGAATGTCACTAAAAAGAGCGTTGAGCGATTGGCTTGAAAAACTGTCAAAAGAGATTTCTCTATTGTGTGGTCCTATGATTTTTCACCAAGGTGAGCTATTCATAGCGTTTTGTAGGCCGACCGCCTTTTGGGTTTTGTCTTCATAAATTTCACGAAGATAGTTGTAACAGCATAAAAGCTCTAAAGTTTGTTAAATAATTCCTTATGTTTTGGATTGGCTTGGCTTAAATGCACCCCACCACCTGTTACAGATCCCAACATGGCTTTTGCTGGTTTTGGGTCTGTTTTGCAACCATTGGCTTGTAAAAAGGTTCTATGAATGGCGAAAGAGCCAGCGCCCTTAACAAGAGCCACCAACGCGGTCAGTGTAACCCCAGAGGGGTGCGAACATTTGTCGTAAAAGCGTAAATCAGCAGGCAAATCACATGTAATACCCCGCATACGTAAATAGGTTTCTGCTAAAGTATTTTTGATTGGTTG
>NZ_JBHIRG010000038.1:0-6888 GCF_042196965.1 Bartonella sp. AA83SXKL | reverse complement strand
TTTAAAAAAGTGGAATTTGTCATCTTGATTTCCTACATTGCGCGCAATTCACCCGTGGCGTGAATCACGCTGGTGTTAAAAGGCTGGTTGGTTGTTAAATTTTTATGTCTTGAGGAATTCTCGTGTTTCCGCGAATATTAGCTAATCCACGAATTTCGGCATTTCTAAAGATCTTGACTGCGTCATAAATGCGAGCACTATCATAAACTTTTGCATCTCCAAAAATCTCAACATTTCCATAATTAATATCATCCTCATACGTGAAATTGGAGCATGATATAATGACATCACCATAAACTTTAGCATTGTTATAAATGAGAGCAGGACCACAAATTATTGCGTTCCCATATACACGAGCATTGTCGTAAACCTTGGCACTATTCTTTATTCGTGCATTCTCAAAAACTGCTGCGTCACCATAAATACGTGCGTCATTGTAAACTTCTGCATCACCGCAAACATGAGATTTGTCGCGAACAACAGCATCACCAAAAACATGTGCACTACCAGAAACCTCTGCATTACCGTAAACAACAGCACGACTGTAAACTTGTGCATCAGAATAAACTGAAGCATTTCCACTAATACAAGCGCCATCAAATATCTTAGCATTATGAAAAATGGTAGCGCTTTCATACACCTTGGCATCATCATACACCCAGCAATTACCTTTATGACCTAAGTTATATTCCTTTTCAATAAAACCACCAAGATCTCCTTTTTTGACATCATCAAAATCCCTTAAAGCACGAATACGGTGAAGAGTTTTTCCATCAAACTGAATTGTTTCATCAGTAAGTTCGTATTTCTTTTTCATGGTTTATTTCCTTGATTTGCGTACAATTCACCCGTGGCGTGAATCACGCTGGTGTTTAAAAGTTGGTTTTTCGGCGTTAGAAACGGCTTATATGGCTATTACGGTATTACCAAAAATCTCGGCAAAACCACAAACTTTAGCTTTTCCATAAACTTTGGCGTTACCAGAAACCCAGCAATTGCCATCATGACTTAGATTGTCTTCTTTTTCTATAAAACCGCCTAGGTCACCTTTTTTTACATCTCCAAAGTCTCTTAATGCTCTAATTCGGTGAAGAGTTCTTCCATCAAACACAGTTTTTTCATCAGTAAATTCGTATTTTTTCATCTGGTCTTTTCTCCAGTTGAGATTCTTTTATTGCCATCAATCCAGTCGTCCCAACATACACATGCTGCACCGTAAATTTTTGCATGACCGTAAACATGCGCATCACCGGAAACTTCTGCATTGCCGTAAACACGCGCCCTATCGTAAATGTATGGCTCTTCGTAAACTTGTGCATTGCCATAAACTTCTGCATTATCAAAAACGTGCGGTTCACCGCAAATATGTGCATCACCGTAAACTTCTGCATGACCGTAAATGCATGGTTCATCGAAAACTTCTGCTTTGCCATAAATACGAGAATTGCCGTAAACATGTGCATAACCGTAAACTTGTGCATTTTCGTAAACCTTAGCATTACCAAAAACCTTGGCATTACCGTAAACTTTTGCATAATCCCCAATCCAGCAATTACCATGATGACTTAGATTGTCTTCTTTCTCGATATAGCCGCCAAGATCACCTTTCTTGACGTCCCCCAAATCTCTCAGTGCACGAATGCGGTGAAGGATTTTGCCCCCAACTTCGATTGTTTCATCAGTAAGTTCGTATTTTTTTTCCATGGTTTAAGTCGCCCTTATCTTAAAACAGTGTCATTTCCAGATACTTTTGTATTTCCGGTTACTTCGGCATTCTCGCAAACTATTGCACCACCAAACACACGGGCATTTCCAGAGATTTTTGCGTGACCGCCAACTTTAGCTTTTTCAGAGACATGTGCTCCATCATAAATTTCGGCACAACCACCAACCTTTGCTTTACCGAAAATACGAGCATTGTCACAAGCGGATGCAACGTGCGAAATTGTAGCGTTGTCGAAAACTTCTGCATTGTCATAAACGCGTGCATGTTCGGAAATTACGGCGTCATGGTATATTCTTGCTTTTCCATAAACCTTGGCATCACCGCAAACTTTTGCATTAACGTAAATGACTGCATCATCGTAAACATGTGCATCATCGTAAACACGTGCATCATCGTAAACATGTGCATCATCGTAAACACGTGCATCATCGTAAACACGTGCATCATCGTAAACTTGTGCACTTCCATAAATACGAGAATTGTCGTAAACCTTGGCGTTACCGTAAACTTGTGCCTTATCGTAAACTTGTGCATCATCACAAACCGTAGCATTTCCACTAATACAGGCGCCATCAAATATCTTGGCATTATCAAAAATGGTAGCGCTTTCAAGCACCTTGGCATCACCATCTACCCAACAATCATCTTCATGACTTAGGTTGTCTTCTTTCTCGATATAGCCTCCTAGGTTGCCTTTCTCGACATCACCAAAGTTTCTTAAAGCACGTATACGGTGAAGGATTTTGCCATCAACATTGATTGTTTCATCAGTCATTTCGTATTTTTTTTCCATGGTTTTACTCCTTTAAGTTAGATTCTGCCTTTGTCGTTCTTGCAAAAGAACGGCATTGCATTGTGTGGTGAATTTTTTGAAAAGGAGGCGTCTTTTAAAAACGCCTTTAGCTTTTAAAGCACATCACAAGGACGCAAACGGTGTTGTTTTTCGTAAGAACCATACATTGCATCATCATATTCGCGCTGTTTTATATCATCTAAAAAAAAACCGTATGCTGTGCTGTGTAGAATAAAATCGTGAGGAATGTTTCCGTTGAAACACTGCTCTTCACATTCTTTAAGATAGAATTCGGCAATATCTTCAGAGATATCTTCGCAACGATTAGTCGTTGGTTCAATACGCAAAATTTGGACAGCATTATCGGCTTGGTCGATAAATTTGATCATGTCACTTTCTTCTAAGAAAGGACCAGATTTAGCGAGATTTTGCTCTTCATTTTCGCACATCACTAAGAGAATTTCATCAGAATTTATAAACACTGGTTTATTCACAAATGCCTCCATACTGCCTATTGGCAAAAGTTATTTTCTAAGATATGGGAGATAAATATATGCAAAAAGTGCAAGTGTCAACATAAAAATGTAAAAAGTGCATATTTATGCTAGATATGTTTTTTTAAAAAGTGCACTATCCACAATTTATGGAGATACAAAATGCAAATAGCGGAACAAGATTCTAATCTTTTAAAAGGGTTTTCTCAGAAAGAAAAGGAAACTATAACTTATCTTTTGATTGCCTTAAAAACTCAATATATAAAATCACAGACTTCTTGTTTTCTTCAGAAAGATCACGATAAAAATTCATAAATTCTTGATCAACATCATTGAAGAAATTGGGGGGGGGCTCGTTAAAAAACTCAGCTATTTTAACTAATTCCCCAATACTTATGCTTCTTGATTTTCCATTTTTGTAAGGATTAATCATTCTGCTTATAGTGGATTGATGGATTCCCAAGTAGGCGGCTAGTTCTATTTGAGCACCGTGTCCGCGCTCGTCTAATTTTTTTTCTAGCCATTGTTGGATACTTTTTTCAATATTGCTACTCATAATTTAAATATTATCCCTAAAAATACGTAAAATGCAAAAATGTGAAAGGTGCATTTTTTGTTGACATATGTAAAAAGTGCAATTATTTATTGTGCTGTTATGGAGATTACATATGCCTTCGAGATTAATTATAAAATATTTAGGTGGTTTCAAAACTGTAGCAACCATAGTGCAAAGAGATGTGTCATCTGTTTATAGATGGCGTGACATGCCAGCAAAACACCAGCAAAAAATTTTAGATTACGCACGTGATCATGGGATAGATTTGCGTCCAGAAGATTTTTTTTATCCCGAGCGCTTGCAGAGATTAATGCAAGAGCAACACCCCCCAATGTCGAAAATTTGCAAGAGCTGCGGTGTTGATCACACCGGAGAAACTTTACAGCATTAAGGAGATAAAGATGAGTTCGAATGAAATTTTATGGATAGCAGTGGTTTCAGTTTTGCTCTTAAGCGGAGTGATGTTTCGTATTGCATTGCATTATCGCAACCAAGTTAAAGCACTTAAAGATCAGGTTCAAGATATTAAGAAAAAAATGAAAGAGAATGAGTTTAGGTATTTAAAGGAAAGCAAGCAGACAATTGATGAATGTGATGCAGATCTTGAAGAACGTGACGAGGAAATTAAACAACTGAAACAAAAGACTGAAGAGCATGAAAAGGCGTTCAGAAATGTAAGTGAAGTTGTAATGACACTCGAAGCAGATGTTCAATCACGTGATACGGAAATTAAAGAATTGAAGCAAAAGATAGATGCGTACCGAGAAGAGTTTAAACGGAAAAGTGAAAAGATACAGGCACTAAAAGCAGATGTGCAATCACGTGATACGGAAATTAAAGAATTGAAGCAAGAGATTAAAGAACGCGACGAGAAAATTGAAGAACTTAAGCAAAAGATAGATGCGTACCGAGAAGACTTTAAACGGAAAAGTGAAAAGATACAGGCACTAAAAGCAGATGTTCAATCACGCGACGAGGAAGTTGAAAGACTAACACAAGAGCTTAAACAGCGTGATGAAGCAGTAAAAGCGCCGGCTCATAAGAATAAGAAGAGTAAGAAGAAGGGTAAGTGAGGAGAGAGGGATGGGCTTAATTGCACTTATTATATCTTGTATTGCTAATTTGTGTTCATGTTATGCGGTTTATACCAATTTTAAAAACATAAAAATGCTTAGACAAGCGATAAATGAAAGAGACGAAATAATAAAAGAGCAAGAAAAGCTCATCCAAAAATTATCTTTTCCTAACGTTTCTTATTGTGTGAATTGTAGTAAAATTGTGTGCAGAGAAGTCGTTTAAAGCACCATTCTAAGAAAAAACAATCATTAAATACAGGTGATTTAGATGCTTCATGCAATCCTTTGTTTTGATCTAGGTACCAAAACGGGGTGGGCGATACGTGGTGCAAGTGGTGACATGTTCAGTGGTACCGTGAATTTTCAATCGCGCCGTTTTGAAGGCGGTGGAATGCGTTACTTGCGCTTTAAGCAATGGCTATCAGAAATAAAGCAGACAGCAGGTCAAATTGACGTGGTGTATTTTGAAGAGGTGAGGCGTCATAAAGGTACAGATGCAGCGCATGTTTACGGTGGTTTGTTAGCAACGTTAACGGCGTGGTGTGAACAGCATCAGATACCGTATGAGGGGATACCAGTAAGTACGATTAAGAAAGCGACGACAGGCAAGGGGAATGCGTCGAAAGAAGAGATGATTAAGGCGGTGCGTGCAAAAGGGCACAATCCGAAAGATGATAACGAAGCAGATGCTTTAGCAATTTTATATTTAGTTAAAGAAAGGGAATTGGGGTATGTCCAGTAAATTACCATGGACGAGGCTTTTTGCAGACAAGTGGCTACTTGATCTTGCATATTTGCCAGCTTTTGAAGGTTTCATATATGTTAAGTTGCGCTTTCAAATGCTTCGCACAGGAGAGCCGCTTACGAATAATTTTAAAGTGTTATCTTTATTGGCTGGCTGCTCAGTAAAAAAATTTCAGAAGGCATTAGATCTTTTATTAGAAACTGGACATATCATTTGTTTAGAAGATGGTCGGTTGTGGAACCCAGATGTTGAATTAGAATTAAATGATAGCAAAGAGAAATCAGAAGCAGCAACAAAAGCAGCTCATTCTAGATGGCATAAAACAAAAGGTAAAAATGACAATAATCATATAAAAGAAAACGCATATGCGGATTGCATGCAGAGCGCATACGATGCGCATAGTGTTGCGCAATGCGAACGCAATGCCATTAACAATAACATTAACATATATAAAAAAAATAAAACTAACGTTTTATTAAAAAAAGAAATTGATTTTGAAGATTTAGAAACAATCGATTTGGTTGACGAGCCAATCGAGTGTGATGTTGAAAGCCAATCAAAGCAAACCAACCAATCAATCATTCACGAGCAAGAAAGCGTTCCTAAGAAAGCCAAGCGAAGTAAGGGGAAAAAAGAACTTGGAAGCGTACCAGAAGATTTTGAACCTGATTTGCAATACGCAATCGATAAAGGCTTAACGCATGATGAGGCGTTATTAGAATTCGAAAGATTTAAACTTCATTGGAAAGCCAACCCATGTCGAAATGCAAACAATCGCGATTGGCAAAGTGCTTGGTGTGGTTGGATTATTAACCAGAATGGAACGCTCGCCAAGAAATTAGAACAGGAGAAACGATATGCAAACGAACGCTATAAGCTCTCAACAAATAACTTCACAAACAGCCTTTCACAAAGCTTCAGTACACTCAAAGCAGCAATCACCACTAGCGATTCTTATGGATCAGAATGCAGCAGAGATACAGAGGCTATCAGTTCATTTGCAAGCACTTGCCAAGAGAGTGGACCGGAGTGTGTACCCTCCAACCTCTATGCATGGAAAGCCGTTGACGCTGGAGGAGAGATCGCAAGTTTTGCAAGACTGTAATCGCTTACAAGCACTGCTTTCACGGAAAGTTACGGTTGAACATATCGAGGCGGCTGCTTATTTGCTTTCTGGTCTAAAAATACCGGCAAATATAGACCCTAATGTTATCGCTTTAAATTACAGCATAGCCTTATCAGATGCTTCAGAATACGCTCTAAAGCAGGCTGTTAAGGATATCATATGCGGAAAAGCAAAAGGATTATCGAAAACCTTTATGCCAACAGGAGCAGAGCTTGCAGAGTATTGCAGAAATTTGAAAGCAGAGCTTTTTTCGGGAGCATCAGTCATGAAATCGCATTTAAAAGCATTGAAGGATAAACAGCAAAGTAGTGAAGTTTGCTGATGATTTTGAGAATATATATGCGTTTAAATTGACAGAAAGGCACCGTACAG
>NZ_JBHIRG010000037.1:0-7391 GCF_042196965.1 Bartonella sp. AA83SXKL | reverse complement strand
GCTTGGACATCTGTGACCACGAAGTGTTCTTGAGAAGAGGGGGCTTTGTTGTTTTCAGGAGAGAGGACCACAATACTATCTTGAGGTTTTGGTGGTAACCCCCCAATATCATTGATACAAAGATCAAGTTCCTTTCTTGGAATTGTGGTGGGGATTCTGCCACCGGCGTCCGATTCTGAATGTTTAATGGTGTAAATCGCTGTGATACGAAAAGATTGCTGATTGTCCTTTCGTGTGTAGATGACGGGCTGCCCAAAGGTGTTGCGTACATCTTTAACCATTTGATTTAGCAGCCCGTGCCATCGCATGTTATTTCGCTCCTATAACTGCTTTGAACAGCATTTCAGGGCGTGTGCAAATGTAAAGCGGATAGCTATAGACCTCCGGTTTTACCCATGCATTACGGTCGTGGTCGACGATAAGCATGGTGTAGAGCGGTTTTCCAACCGTGTTGGCAAAATCCAAACTTTCTCCCGGTGCAAAGGTTTTTTGAAACACTCCCGGTGCATTGGCAGGCAAGAATTGACATTCATCCGGCTTAATGCCTATGGCGCGCTTTGTTCCAGCCTTCGCACTCACATTATAGTTGTGAATACTCCGGTAATTAATGAAAGTCACACCCGCAAAGTCAAAACTACCAAAGCTCCCAGAGCCAATCGAACTTGGTGTTGCAACACCTCCAGCACTATTTAAAGTTTGTGCAAGAGCTGTGTTGAGATAGGTTTCACGAATTGTTTTATGGTTTTTCAACTTGGAAAAGAATTCATTTCCACAAAGCCCAATAATGCGTGAACGATCAGAAAAAGCTCCTTTTGAAGCTTCAATCATTTTCATAATGACTTGATCAACATGGTCCGCAACATTGGTTGTTTCTGTATTTAGTTTAAAGTCAATGGGCTTTGGTGGTGCGATTTCCCATTCCTTGTACCAATCGACAATAACAGAGCCATCGGCATCAAGAACCACCCCTTGAACAGCGCCAAGTTGCATATTTTCCCATGTCAATTCGATTTCAGAAATCAGTTTCTTTTGTTTTCTGGCAATATATTTCATTGCTGTCTCTAACTGATCTTCTGCGCCAAATTCACGACGGTTTTGGATTTCTTCTGATTTCACCGTGTCACTTTTGGCAATCCGTGTTGTTTTGAAAAACCGAAGATTACGACCCTCTCTATCACCTTCTGCCAAAGGTGCGCCACGTTCACTGGTTTGAATCAAGGACAATGTATTGTCACGTCTTTCAATACCAACCACTGTGGTGCTTGTTTCCACTTCCTCAAAAAGATCAAGAGAACTAATAAGCCCCGGTTGAAATTCATAGTTTTCAATGGCTTTCATCATTGTGATGGCTGAGAAAGCATCATGTTTAAAAAAATTCATATCCATGTGCGCATTCTCCTATCGCAATAAAATATTGTTATGGTCTTCGAGAGACTGAATGGCAGCACTTTTTTGTTCATCTGTAATGGCATCTGGCCATAGCAATTCAGAAGCTTTTACAGTGCATAAGCGTGCTGTCATTACGGCACGTTGATCGGCTTGAGAGGCATCAACAGTGGCAAAAGAAATTCCAGCAGGGATTTGGCTGCCATCTGATGCTGCTGGATTAAGGGGGGCATATTTTTCTGATGCTGTAATTTTCCCCATGACAGTTCCCGCTTCAATGAATGCTCCTGATGCAAACACCACTTCTTCGTTTGACATATCGGGGTCGTAAGGTCCAAGATAAGCGCCATTGCGTACGTCGTCATAAATAATATTCGTCATTTCACTGCCCTCCAAGCTGCTTCCCATTTTGTATGAATCTTTGCCTTGCTCGTCCCATCACTATGAGGGGTATAAGGCGAGACTTTTAAAGACGCGCTTTGAGAGCTAGCAGCCGTCAACACACACTGGCGTGCTTTCTCGATACTCATACCGTTTTGAATAGCTTTTGCTGCGTCAAAAGAAACGCCTAAGTGCTTTGCTTGCCTTTCAAGGGTTGTTAGTGCTTTTGCGCGCTTTCTTTCTTTTTCAAGCACGGCTTTCATATCTTCGCGCTTGTTTTCATTGTCCTCATTGTCTTCGTCCTCTTCGTCTTCTTCATCGTCGAAGTCTTCGGCATTTTTGTCGATGTCGCTATCGTCTTCGTCCTCTTCCTCGTCATTGATGATGTCGACAATCTTTTCGTCATCCTCTTCTTCAGCGCGGTATTGTGTGCGTGCCATGTGTTTTGTCCTTCTTTTGTTGTTGATGTTGGGTTTTGTGATATGGAATCCGTTAAGGCTTCCAAAGCTTGCGCAAGGGTGCCTTGCACATCTGCTAATCCAAGCGTGATCGCTTGGGTGCCTATAAAAGTTTCTGCTTTTGTGTCACGAATTGCAGCAGCATTTAAGCGTCTGTTTTGCGCCACCAAATCGACAAACATCTCGTAGAGCAGGGCGCAATCGGCTTGCATTTTTATCTGTGCTGTATCGCTCAAGGGTTCGTGAGGGTTGCCATGGGTTTTGTGATCACCTTCAAAGACAAAGGTCCATTTAAGCCCGTGTTTCTCATCTGCACGGGATTGGTCAAGATGAGCGCAAACAACCCCAATCGAGCCCACAACACCCGTGCGAGCAATCCATATTTGAGAAGCAGAGCAGGCAATGGCATAAGCCGCTGAACAAGCAAACTCATTGGCATGTGCCCAAATGGGCTTGTCGTATTGTTTTGAGAGTGTTTGAAACTCTTCAACCAAATCAAACACACCACCGGCTTCTCCACCGCCGCTATCAATATCAAGTAAAACAGCGCGAACATCAGGTTGTGCAATGGCTTCACGAAAAGAAGCGCTTAAACCTTCATAAGAGGTTAGCCCTGATAAAGCCCCAAGCCATGCACCGCGACGCACAAGCGTGCCATGAACCGGTAGGATAGCAACATTGTTTTGTACTACATAAGTTTCAGGGGGGCTTAAAGCCGTTGTATCCCCTTGCGCAAAAGCCCCAGGGGCAAACTTTTCTCCCTCAAAAAGACGCGGTGCAAGAGCATTCAAAATGACATCAAGTTTTGTCGATGCAAGCATATGAGGAACACCAAAAAGCCGTGATACCAAAAACGGCATGTCGAGATTATTCACCATTTGTCTGCGCCTTACTGCCTTGGTTACTTTCATAAGTTTCAGAAGGTTCTGAATCTGCGGTATCAATTACTTGATTGCTACCAGCCGGTGCCGCCATATCGGTGTCAAAAGATAAGCCGCGCGCACGAGCGTCTGTGTGCTCTTCTTCAAGTTCGGCATGAATGCTGTCGATATCAAAGCCACGCTCGGCAAGTGCCATGCGTCGTGTTTTCAAGCCTGCACGAATTTCTTCTTTTTCCGCTGAGATATCCTTGTTTGGATCAATCATTTCAAGCGGGGGCGCAAAGCTTTCACATTGAAGCCATGGCAAGGAATTTTCTTCCCACCCTGGCAAATTGACGCATTTGACAAGCACTGCCATTTCAACAAAACGTTCCCAAACAATGCGGTTAAACTGAAAGGCAATGATATGTTCACGCCATTGTTTGACATGCCGTCTAAACTGAATGATAGAGGTTCGCACATTGGAAAAATTCCCCCGCGTAACGTCTCCAGTCACAACGGCATAAGGCATATTAAGTGCTGCACAAATTTTCAAGATATTGCGAAATTGAAAAGCCTCGTAAGAACCACCAACCTCAACAGGGGTTGAAAATGTAATTTGTTTTTCGCCATCGACCATGTTGACCGATCCAGGATAAATTTTATCCACGTCAGGTGCCTCTTCAGTCTTCTTTGGGGGCGTCGTTTGCTCACGATTTTCCTCTAATGCCGCATCATGAGATTCCTTCCCTGTAATAAACACCGCAAAAAGAGCCGCTGTCCTTTTTCGATCAAGTTCTGCATCATCATAGGATTCGAGTTGAAAGATCTTTGTCATACAGCGCGTTATTTTTGGAGAACCGCGCAATTGTCCAGCAATCCGGCGTTCTTTGATATGAATGACCATTTCAGCAGGCACACGTATGCGTTCTTGACTCTCAAAGACTGTGTTGAAAGGGCAATCATCATAGGGGTGATGTTCCCAGAAATGATAAGCAACGCGCTTACCACTGGCATTAAATTCAATCCCCATACGAATGTAATTGCCTTCAATCTCAGCCGGTCCATTGTAGGAAAGGTCCAACATTTCGGTGGGATAAACTTGTAATTGAAGCGGCACACCAGAGCGCCCGTAGAGGTCAACATAATGTAGTCTTACAAAACATTCACCAGTTAGAAAGACTTCTCGTGCAATGGTTGCTTGAAGTCCATAAAAATTGGCATCTTCATCATAGTCCGCCTCATCAACCCATTGCCACCATAAGTCTAAAAGCTTTTTCTTTTCTTCTTGAAAACCTTCAATACGAGGATAGGGTTTAATCCCATCACTAACAGCCGCAGAGACCCATTCTTCTGTTGCAGACCCATAAAGAGATTCATTATCATAGAGCCATCTTGAACGAGCAACAATGGTATCACCGCATTCTTCAATCGCTTTATTGATATGTTTCTTTGCGGGGTCAAAACCACCCATACGGCGGCTTTTGCTTGCCGCTTCAAAATGGGGATTGTGTTGACGAGAAATTTTAAAAAAGCCCGTGAGTTTATTGATAAAGCCAGCCATTAATAGCCTCGTGATATATTAAAATAGAAAACGCGTGAACGCTTGCGCCCTTCAAGGTTGGCTATTTGTGTGTTCAGCATCTCAAGCGCTCTGCGCAGTTCCTCAACAGAGCGGTTACTGACTTGCTTATCGCCATGGCGCACCGATTGTGCTCCCGAATAAAGAGCTTCTTCAATTTGTTCACGCCGCCTTTTTAAGTTTTCAAGTCTCTCAATTTTGCTGTTAATTGGTTCTAAAGTTTCACCCACAAATTACCTCCAATCCCCTCGCATATAAGGATTCATCATTGTTCTGAATGGCTTCTTTTGAGGCTGTGCTGTCTGAGATCTTCTTGGAGAAGGAGAGGGCACATGTTCTGATGTTGGCTGTTCTAAAGCGCCTTCAATTTTAAGTTTTTCCAAACGCTCTTCTAAGATATCGACTTCTCGATTAAGGTTTATTCCTGCCGAAATCAGACCTTGTAAAGCAGCATAAGCATAGACCCTACAGTCCAAGGCTTCGTTTCTTGCCTTTTCACTTTTTTGCCATTCAATACGCTTGAAGCCTTTAAAATATTTGATGACTTTTCTTTCAGCGGTCAGTTGGTCAAAATATTCTCTATCAAGGCTTTTGTGAAAGTGTGTTGCACCAGCCCCTGATGCTTCAGGTCCCGATTTTTTAAACCGTGCCGTGATAATATCTTTTGCCGCGTCAACACCAACAATATAGAGATTAATCTGCCCCTTATTGTTTTTGCTTGGTCGGCGTGGCCATACCGCACGCCATCCCGCTTGCCCCTTAATGCCCCAGATACGCCGCCCTTCACGCGGGCGTACATAATTATAAACCGCCTGTGTGTGTCCACCACCGGTATCAATACAAGCAGCTGTTATCCTAATTCCCTCTTTATAGCCTGTATGTGGCCAGCGTTTTGTAAGGTATTCATCCAGCTGGTCCCATACTTCAAAAGAAGAGGGATCACCAAGGATCACTTGATAATCAATATGCCAACTTTCTTCACTGCGTCCCCATCCAACCACTTCAAGTTCTAAGCGGTCATTTTGCACATCAATACCAGCTGTTAACAACACGGCTTGTTCTGGTGCAAGGGGATAATCTTCGCGTTTTGCATAGAGGCTATCTGGGTCAACAACTTCGCCTGTTCTGTCCTCCCATGGCTCTCCAAGCACTGTATTAATAAAAACTTGCAAAAGAGCAGGGTCTTCTTTGGCTCTTAAAAATTCGCGCGCACAATCGCCCCAAGTCAGCCATGGCGAATAAAGCGCTGAAATATGGTAAGAACGCAGACGAGGCTTACTTGACTCCTGGGTTGCGATCCAGCAAGCACCGTTTTCTTCTGCCATTAAGGTGGACTTACGATGTTCGGCATGTTCATGACCACAATGCGCACAAACAAAAACAGCTTTTTCGGGGGCGCCTTTTGGCCACTTAATTTGTGACCAAACAATGGGTTGTAGAACACCACATGCATCACAAGGGACATTGTAATATCTTTGATCACCTAGCACAAAATCCTTGGCAATACGGCTTGTGTCACGGTGTGTCGGCGTGGACAATTTAAAAATTTTACGTTGAATAAAAGCAGAGGTTCGTTTTTCAGCAATTGTTACAGGATCGCCTTCATTATCGACATTCAATGGGTAAGCATCGACTTCATCCAAAACCAAATAGCGAATAGGAGAAGAACGCAATCCAGCAGCACTATTTGCTCCTGTAATCATCAATGTCCCCCCATAAAATTCCTTTGAAAACATTGTATTACCACTGTCTCTTGCACGAGCAGGAGCAATGCGTTCACTTAAAGCAGGGCTAGCTGAAATCATCGGATCAAGACGAGACTTTGACAGTTTCTTAGCGGTCTCAACTGTCGGCATCACATAAAGGGCAGGTCCTGGACTATGATGAATGGCATAACCACAAAAGTTCAATGCTGCTTCCGACATTCCAATCTGAGCCCCCTTCATCACAACCGTTGTTTCAGTCGGATCATAAACAGAAAGATTATCCATGATCTCTCGTAAATAGGGGGTACGTATAGTCCTCCATAATCCAGGCTCAGCACTCGTAACTGTGCTCAAATAACGATTTTTATCAGCCCACTGGGAAACAGTATAAGGCGGGTCAGGACGGCGTCCTTCATTCGCATAGCAAAAAAAGAGCCCAGCATCAGAGGACGAGGGCAAAGCATCACTTATCATGTTCTGGATTCTCTTCTAAAATGTTGGGATCGTGAAAAGAAACAGGGACGACATTTTCCACTAAAGCTTTGCGCATATGATGATCGATAGCTCCAATAAGGCTCGCAGCATCACATCCCACTTGCGCCGCAATTTCAGTACCAAAGCGATAGGCAAAATTGAGCATTGTATCTCGATGCGCTCTTCCAAAGTTCCATGCTTCTTTTCTCACTTCTTCACGATCAACAGTGGTTTCGCGTAACTTTTCCAGAGCAATTTTTTCTTTTGCTAGCGCAACTTGCATTCGCTCCAGTTTTATCTTGTATTCATTAGCGCCCTCTGTGGAGGCTTGTTTGATCTTTGTCCGCGCTTGACCATCAGGCGCTAAAAATGGGGGTGGGCGCTTTGTTGGATTCTCATTCCAGATGGCTGTTGCAAGGGCTTCATTGACAGAACCATCTTCAAAAAGAGCCGCATCAAATTTACCTGTCTTTATCCGAGAAACCACCGCATTATGTGAAACACCCATCTTCTTCGCAAACGCACGAACCGATAGACCCTTACG
>NZ_JBHIRG010000036.1:0-7506 GCF_042196965.1 Bartonella sp. AA83SXKL | reverse complement strand
TCTTCAAAAATTTATGGCAAGGTTTATGGCAATGCTAGCGTGGGTGGGTATGTTAAGGTCTATGGTTCTGTTTATGGGAATGCAAAAGTGACTGGTTATCACACCATTAGAGGTTTGGTACATGGCAATGCAAGGTTAAAAAGAGATGGTTATTCATATGTCAAACAAAACTTTTATTATGCATATGGAATTCCTGAAGATTGTGAAATTTATGAAAACGATACCGTTGTAAAGATTATTGAAAATAACGCTGCGTAAAGACGCGCGGGCGCGGCGGGGGCGCCTGCTTTTTAAGCAAATTTTCCATTCCAAATTTTATCAAATGTTTATCACATTAAATTGTGAGGGTATCTCTATGTGCAAAAAATACGAATTAACCAGTGAAATCAAAAAAATCAAACATGCTCTTACTCGAAATATTATAAACCTTTATCGCATTAAAGCTTTAAAAGATTTTGATGATGTAAAGGCGGGGTCTTTAGGCGGCTTTATTGAAAAGGAAGTTAACCTATCCCATGATGGTAATTGCTGGGTGTATGATGAGGCTTGTGTCTATGGTCATGCAAGAGTGTATGAAAATGCAAAAATACGCCATTTTTCTCAAGTCTGTGGTCAAGTTTATGGCAATGCTGAGGTCTATGGAAAAGCTTTTATCTCTCAATATGCTAAAGTTTATGACCATGCTTTTGTCTATAGCAATGCTCATGTTTATGGCAATGTTTATGGGTATGCTCATGTGAATGGTAGTGCCCGCATTCTTGCTGATGCTCATATTTATGATCATGCGCATGTTTCTTATGATGCTACGGTTTTTAGTTATGCACGCGTTTATGGTCATGCCAAGGTTTGTGGCTCTGCTTGCATTTATAGCCATGCAAAAATTTATAATTATGCTGTTATTAATGGTCGTGCTAAAATTTATGGCAAGGTTTATGGAAATGCTTGTGTGAGTGGCTCTTGTGAGATTTATGGCTCTGTTTATGGCAATGCTAAAATCTCATATTGTGCAACGATCTGGGGGCGTGCTTATGGCAATGCAAAAATCAACAAAAAAAGCAAAGTAAGGTTGGTTCCAAAAAATTGTGAGGTGTATGAAAGGGATAATGTTGTCAATATAACTGATAAAACAGAATAAAGAACGGCGTGGGGGGCGTGCTTTCTTTATGGTGTATAAACGCATATAAAATGCATTGCTATAAACATATCATAAAAGAGAGAGTAACATAAAAAAAGCCGTGTCAAATGATATGACGCGGCTTTCAAATAGCGTTTCTTATTGATTAAAATGAATCATCCACAATGGAGTAATGAATGCATATATACAAAACGTATCATATTGCAAGCGCTCTATGAGAGATATGAAAACTTATCAAAAGGAATGTAAATGTGCGTATGATCTTTAATCACTCATTTGAATGAGAGAGCCTATAAACGCTCGGTAGCTTTAACAATCCAATCAAAAGAACATGCATATTAAGTGAATATCTTATAACAAAACGGTTTTTTACATATACGATCATTGGTTTTTAAAAGCAGCTTTTTATAAGATAAATAAACAAACGCTTTTATAAAATGTAAGGTTTTCAAGATTTTGCTCTGCTGTGAAATCTAGATCTTCGTTTTTCATAAATGAAACGTTCTTAAGAGCAAATGATAACTAAGTTATAACTGTGATAAAAAGAAGTTTTCGTTTATTATAAAGATCTCATTTTATGTTTCAAACGTTTAAACGTGCATTTAAAGAGGTTCTCATAAGCGTATTTGTACTTTTCATTAAAACCTAATTTCTTTAAATATTAGCCGGTCCATTTTGGGGGCATTATCTTAGAATAGAGCATTCTTTAAATATTACAGCTTTTGACTTAAAATTGAGTAAAATCCCATGCCTTATGATGTTACAACGGTTTTAAATTTTCTTGCTTGCGTTATATCATTAAAAAGCTTTCTCTTTCATAAGACATAACATTGTGATTTTCATTCTATAGTCATGATATTATATTTATGCTGATTACTTATCATTTTCTAAACTTTTAGAAAGCGTTTTAAAAGTGATCTTATCTTTAAATCCTTTTATGCAATCTTTATAAATTAAACCTATAAGCTTATGACAGTTTCAAACGATTACCCTTTAATAGGTAATAAATATTGCTATAGCATTTTTAGATTTTACGCTTCTCAACTTTGAGAACTGTAATTTTATGTTTTTATCATGTGATCAACAATCTAATCTTTAAAACAATGTGATTTGTGCTGTGATAAAAACGTGTCATAAAATTTATGAACTGTTATAAATGATATCTGCTTTTCATTTCATTTGAATGCACACATGCGTTATAATATTTGTATCATGATTAGCTTTTTATGGTCTATTCATACATGGCAATTGTTTATAAAAAATGGTCAAATGAATCACGTATAAAAATGTGGATTCTTAAGTGGATTCATATAAAATAGTTGCAAACAACCTATTGACTTTATTGTATTTTTTGATATTATGCCGGAATTGAAGTGGCAGACGCTTTGGAACAGGTTGCAGAAAAGCTGCAAGCGATTGCGGTTTTTGATACGGGTGGTAAAAACACGCAAGAAAGTCTTGCCTATCGTGCAGATTTTTCCTCACGCTTTTGTTATTTGATTGATCCCTTTGTACGGGTGGCAAATCGTGAGGGGGGTGTTAGTGTTAAACCCGCAAGTCCTTTTGCAGCAGCCATGTTTATCAAACGTGACAAGCAAAGGGGCGGTGTTTTTTGGTCTCCTTCCAACCAAGATGTGCATGGCATTTTAGGGACAGCACGCCCCATTAGCTACTTTGATGGGGAAATTGATCATGAGGCAAATCGCCTTAACCAAGCCGATATTGCGACCTTTATTCCAGCACGGCTTAGCCAAAATGGGCAGGGAGAAGTAGCTGCCAATGGCCGCATTTTATGGGGAAATCATACCACCTCCAGTGATCCGCTCTGGCGCTTTGTCAATGTGGTGCGCACCCGTGCAGCTTTGGAAAAAACCATCATCAATAATTTGCGCCCTTGGGCCAATGATGAGAATCTGACTGGTCAACATGTTATTGCCATTACCCGCTCTTTGACCAGCTTTCTTGATGATATGATTGCACGCGGTGCACTGCTTGGTGGGCGGGTTTGGTTTGATCGTGATTTAAATTCAAACAGCACTTTACAACTGGGGAAATTGCGGGTGGAATTTGATGCAGAAGAAGTGCCACCTTTAGAAGATTTAAGCTTTGGCAGCCGGCGCAATGGAGCTTACTTTAATCGGCTTGCTGAAGATATCCAAAAGAAAATGACATATGCCTTTGGTGATACGCTAGAGGGTTATCGCAAAGCAGCAAGGAGTGACATATGACTTTACGCATTGTACGCGGTTTTACCTTGATTGTTGATGATGATGTTAATCTCCATCTTGATCTTGAAACCCTCAAATTACCTACGTTGGAAGAAATCACTGAAACCTATCAACCGGGCGGCTCTGATATGCAAATTGATGTGAGCGGTCTTGGTGTCAAAGCCCTTGGCTTGCAAATGAAAATCCGCAGCCATACCCCCGAAATTATCGGCATCTTCGGTGGTCCTCCTGGTCTTCGTCATAAATTCACTGGCAAAAAACATGTGATTTCTGAAGAAGATGGGCGTGAGCATGAACATACCATTGATGTGACAGGGCGGTTGGTCAAAGTCGATAGCGAAGGCTTAACAGCTGGGAAAGCCACAGGCTATGATTGCGAGATCAAAAATATTTGGGACTATACGGAATTTTGGGATGGTTCTGTTTTGCACCGCTTTTCCTTTAAACGGGGCGGCTGGCTTGTCCGCAATGGGCAAGAGATCGGTTCTCGCCGCCGCTCTATTCTCAACTTATAAGCTCTCATTATTGATAGGGTTCTCAATTTATAGGAATTGATCATGACAAGTTTACAAACCAGCATTGACGTGGAATTGCAGGTTCCATTTCTTTATCAAGATAAAGGTGGCAAAGAATCTCTCTGCAAGAAACTGACCTTTTATCGCCCCACTTTTAAGCATGCCAAGCAATTAGCGGTGCTCATTGGACCACAATTGACAGAGCTGCTGCTTCCTGAGTTTGGAGAGCAAAAAACCACTTTGAGCAATGATGTGCTTATCACGAAGCTTTCTCAAGTTTTGTTCACAAGTGAGGCAACAGAAGGCATCACAGCACTTTTGGCTGATATGTCACATGAATCTATTGAATTGATTGATCGAGTTGATGTGATGGATATTGTCGCAATATTGAAGGCTTTTTTTGCTTTTTTTACGCAACGCCAATCCTCTCTGCCAGACAATTTGGAGCAGAACTAGCCCTTTATTATCACTGGGCGCCTTCAGAGATTAACCAGATGGATTGGCTGGATGTGATTGCCTATCGAGAAGAACTCGCACGCTTTAAAGCCCAAGAATATGAAAGTCATCAGTTAGGATAAGAGACGATCATGGATGTTTCCCTTGTTGTGCGTTTTGTTAATCATCTGCAAGAGGGGATAGCTTCTGCCAAGCGGGATCTTGCAGCCTTTAGTTCAGATATTGCGCATTTCCAAAACAAGACAAGGCAGCATTTTAAAGGGTGGTTTGACCCTGAGCATCTTGAGGATGCGACAAAGAATGCGGAAAATGCTTTTATCCAAGCGCGGGGGCGCATGGTGGGTGCCATTGCGCAAACAGCAACCTTAATAGCGCCGCTCTATAAAGCCATGCAATTTGATCAATCGATGAAAGGATTGGAAAAGGTTCTTGATGCTCCTCTTCATCGCTTAAAAGAATTGCGCCGTTTTGCGCTTGAAACCTCCACCAAGATTCCGTTAGCGGCGCGTGAAGTCTTAGAATTGATGACCAGTGCCAGCCAAGCAGGGATTGGCGAACAAGATCTAGAAGCTTTTAGCATTTATGCCGCTAAAGCAGCTGTAGCTTTTGATATGACGGGAGATCAGATTGGGGAGCGCTTTGCCAAATTGCGCAATGTCTTTAAGCTTAATCAAGCAGGCATTGAAGATCTAGGCGATGCTATCAATCATCTCTCTAATCACATGGCGGCAAAAGCCAGTGAAGTGTCTGATTTTACCAATCGTGCCACCGGTGCGGCAACCATGTTTAAGCTCACCGCGCGCGAAACTGCGGCATTTGGTACAGCGATGATTTCTGCTGGGATTGTTCCAGAGAGTGCTGCGCGTGGTTTTAATGCCATGAGTGCCCGTATTCAGGCAGGAGGCAAGCATATTGAAGATGCTTTTGCCAATATCGGGCTTTCTCGCGAAAAATTCATGCAAGATCTGGACAAAGATGCCACCGGCACCTTGGTGCGCTTTTTTAATGTGTTAGGTAAATCCGAACAGGGGATGCGCTCGCTGATTGCCATTGCGGGGCGCGATTTTACTGGTGATTTTGCCAAATTGGTGGGTAACCCCGAATTGTTAGGGCAAGCTTTAGATTATGTGAAAGATCCACAAGTCTTTAAAGGCTCTGTAGAACAAGAAGCAGACAAACAAGCAACCGGTGCCATGCGGCAATTTGAACTCTTACAAAACCGCATTGTGGCTTTAGGGATTAGCATTGGTGAAGTGCTTCTGCCCCCCCTCAACAGTTTAATGGAAAGTGTTGGCAATTTTACCAATGGGCTTATGGCGTGGGCGAATGCCCATCCCACTTTAACAAGCGCCATCATCAAAACCATTGCTGCCCTTATGGCTTTTAATATTGCTCTACGGGTTTTGCGCTTTACTCTTGCTGGCACACGTCTTGGGCTTCTTCAATTGATGGGCTCTTTTATCAAGATGGGTGCTGTTAGTCGTGGTCTTTCTGCAAGCTGGCGGGGCTTAGCAGCCGCAGGGCGCTCGCTGGGCTTGCTAACCGCGGGTCTTGGGGCAAGTTCACTCCGACTCTTACGCCCCATGACCTTGTTGGTCGGGGCTTTACGGGGGATTGCTGTCTCAGGAAGTGCATTTGCTGCTTCTTTTGGTTGGATCGGGACAGTGATCGAAGTGGTTGGAGCTGGTATTGCCTCTGTTGCGGGGGCTATTTTTACCCCGATCGGGGCGGTCATTGCTGCTGTTGTGGCTGTCATCCTTGCTGCTGGTTTTGCTTTGTGGAAATATTGGGACCGTTTCTCTTCTTTTGTCAAAGGTTTTGCACGGGGGGTATCTCGGGCTTGGGGGCGTGCCTTTGAAGCCGTCATGCGTTTTTTTGGTGCTGATACCACTACCATTACGCGTTGGAAAAATATAATCGCCAATGCTTTTGATCTCTCTCAAGTTTGGCAAAAGTTTAAACAAGGGCTTAGCGCTGTTGTTCAAAGCTTTGAAGGTTTGTGGGAGGGCGTTAAACAAAGCCTTTCCAATTTTTGGCAATGGTTGAAGAGTTTTTTTACACAGGAAAAGCTCTCTGATGATGCCAAGGCTGGTATGGAACAAGCCGGCGAAGATTTAGCCAATTGGATTGTCGATGGTTTTATGGCCCCCATCACAAAGTTGAGTGATTATTGTAAATCTTTGCCTAGCCGCATTAAGGGGTGGATTGGGTCGATTGATGTAAGAGAGTTTTTGCCAAGTTTTTTGGGAGGTAAAACAGCCATTCAGCCCATAGCACAATTTGCGGGGGCGGGGCATGCAAATTCCCCTTTCACAGAAGCAAAAAGCAAAGATCACTCCCCCATCACACACAATCAAAATGTCACGGTGCATGTTAATGGGGCGCGTGAACCCATGGCCACTGGTCGTGCGGTTGCCCATGCTTTGCAACGGGCACGTGCCAATGCGCTGCATGGCGGGACAGAATGATACGGGCTACAGAATAAGGGAAAAGACGGCGTGCTGGAAAGAACACAATGAGGGGAGGGATGAAGTGCTAGGAGAGCGCAATGGTAGGAGAGATGCAATGATACGTTTCGAAAGAGATGACGTGCTGGAAGGGATACAATCAAGGGGAGGGCGTCTATGAGAGATCCTTTGCTAATGTTAGGACCACATCTCTTCTATGTAGACTGGCTGAATTTCCAATCCTTTGAGGAAGAGTTTTCTGCTTCATGGGTTTGCCTAGAGCGTTTTGGTGAGGCTCCAGGTTTGCAATTTACCGGTTATGGCAATGACCCCAAAACCATTCATGGGGTGTTGTTTCCAGAAGAGTTTGGGGACCGTGCAGCCATTGATGCCATCACTAGAACCATTCGTGTTGCCAAGCCTGTCCAAATGCTTCGTTGGATCAATGATACCACCTATAGTGTCCTTCTCCATGGACCCGTAGTAATCACCACGATCAATAAAGACCACGACTATATCAGCCGCTCTGGTCAATCCCAGCGTATCCGCTATTCCATTACGCTCTTGCCCTTTTTTAATGGCGGAAAACCACAAGGACAATACCAAGAGGGACAAATCCAAGTGGGACAAACTCTATGAAGATACCAGAAAAGCATGTGGTTGTAGAGCTAGAGGATATGAGTCTCGATTTCCTTTGCTTTCACCATGCCATGGCAGTGTTCAGA
>NZ_JBHIRG010000035.1:0-7634 GCF_042196965.1 Bartonella sp. AA83SXKL | reverse complement strand
TCTGTCCAAACAGGAAATCTCTCTTTGTTTTTGAGGGGGCGTCTTTTTGTTCCTAAAGCTGGATTATTTTCCAAAAGTCCTTGTTCAATTGCCCATTTAAAAAGCCCATTTAGGGATTGTAGAAAGTCTCTAGCCATTGCTGGTGTTTCTTTGCGCCGTTCAACACCGGCTATGATATGTTTCTTTTCAATTGCTTGGTATGGAATGTTTCCTATGCTATCACATACCTTCATAAGGATGAGTTCTTTTTGTTTTTGGGTGACTTTAGAAAGGCTATGCCAATTGGAGCTGTTAAAGTATTGTTTAAGGAGCCATGCGAATGAACCTTCGACTAGCTTACCAGTTTTTGATTTAGGAAGTATAAGCCCTTGTAACTCGGCAAGTGCGCTTTTGTAGTTGTCAACAAACTCTTGCGTTCCATAGGTTCCGCGGATTCTAATACGTGGTCCATGACCAATACGTACATACCATATAATTTTACCATGACGTGTGACTTCTTTGACAAGATGAGGAGGACGTGGTTTAGGCATGGTATTTTACATCTTAGAGAGTGCGGTTTCGTAATATTCATTCTTTGACAAATCTAAAAGTTTGTCTGGGTGGCTAACTGAATTTGGTATTGGAATATCTGCTTTAAGATAGATAAGCAGTTCACCGGTAGGTTTGATTTCTATGAGTTCGCATTTTTGCTTTTTTGCTTCTCTTAAAGCTCGTGCAATGTCTGCTTGCGTTATGATAGCTTTACGAGGCGCCATATCTTTTCTCCTTACATTGAGATGCAATTCACGTGTGGCGTGAATCACGCATTACTTGAAAGTGTTAAGAAGGGTGGGGGTGCTCGTAGATATGCGGGGAACAAAACACCCCCATAAGGTTAAGCAGCTTTTGTTGAGAGTTGTTGTATCTCTTGTTCTATCTCTGCTAAAAAGGTTTCAACAGCTTGATTGATCTGTTCAATTTGTTGATCATCACGGAGAATACGCTTGACTTTCATGCGCAAGTGAAAGAATTCCCCCGTAAAACGTGGGTCATAGCTTACGAAATCACACCATTTTCGTCCTGTACAAGCCATTTGGAATTGCATTTGTGCGTGATATTCTGGTTTGATTTCGTCACCTATACAAAAGCGCATATGTGTTACTGATCTCGGGCATTTGACTTCGATTAAACCGTCTTCTCCAATGAGACCATCAGGACTAGCCCCCGCCATTTCTATTGTGGGGTGTTGGATAAAGCCGCACTTTGTTATATTGGCATCATAAATGAAGCCATATTCTCTCAAGGCATCATCTTCATGTTCAATACCCCATCTCATATCTTCAGTTTCATAATAGGGGCTTGTTTCGCCTGTTAAGCGCTCTGTTATGAGTTTGATTTTGTAGTCTTCATATTTGCTCGTAGGCAATCCTTTTGTAGTTTTATTGAGTATGTTGTAAATGTTTGATGCGGTGACTTTACCCAAGCGTGCTTGGAACCATTCTGCTGTTCTTTGTTCCATCTCACACCGCCGTTCTTTGTTCTTGTGGTGCATATTCTATATCTTGGACGTGAATATATTCGGCATCTTGTATAGGCGCCTCTATTTGTTGTATAGGCGCCTCTATTTGCTTTTGTTGTAGGAAAGATTGTTCTTTTTCATGCTGTCTCTTTTGCAAAACATCCAAAATACTTTGTGCTACTTCATCAGGAAGATCTTCAAGCCTGTCGACTTGTGCATAATCAAGCACTTTTTCTTCTTCTGTTTGAGTGATGTTTATTAATTGTTTGATTTGCGTAAGCACATCATAAGAAACTAACTTCGTTTGTAGGTTATGGTTTGTTTCATTGATACGTTTTGCTTCATCTTCTTCATAAATACCGGAAAGCCCGAAAGCATAGCGAGCACATTGTATAGTGGCTTTATGGCGCAACATACGTGCTGGATATTTTTGCCATGCTTCACTTTTTTCTTGTTCGCATTCTTTGCGATATTCGGTGACTTCGATAGGGTCTTTAATGCCTTTGAGACGAATAGCACATTTGATAGCAATGATATTCCCATCATCATTGAGTTGATCTTGAAAGGTCATGCCATCAAAGTCAGGATTTGATTTGATGATCTTTATCCAACCGTCGATAGAAACAACGGGTATGATGCCGCCGCCTTTTTTAGGGAGAGCATAGATTTCTTTTGTTAAAGGGTTAAGTCCATAAGTATTGGCAACAAAAAGAAAAACGGCAAATTCTGCATCAGTGATGACATTAGCATTTTTATCTCCAATACAAGTTTTTATGATTGTGGTTCGAAATTCTTCAGCAGAAAATCCATATTTTTCTGCCATTTCTTTTAAAAAAGTGGAATTTGTCATCTTGATTTCCTACATTGCGCGCAATTCACCCGTGGCGTGAATCACGCTGGTGTTTAAAAATTGGTTTTTCGGTGTTAGAAACGGCTTATGTAGCTTATATCGCTTGCTGAATAGTCACTTTCGTAGATGATTGAATTGCGTCCACGAATTTCAAGATTACCAGAAATATTTACATTATCGAAAATATATACTCCATCTAGAATTTTTATATTTCCGGAAATGTGTGCTTTATCACTTATATAAGCATCTCCATAGACACGGGCATTGCCATAAACATGGCCCAAAACTCGAGCCTCACCATAAATTTGTGCATTGCCGTAAATTTGCGCATCATATTCAACATATGCTCCACCGCAAACTTTTGCATTTTCATAAACACGCGCCCTGCCTGTAATTTTTGCGCGTTCAAATACTTGTGCATTGCCGAAAATCTTAGCGTCACCATAAACTATAGCTTTATGCCAAACCCAACAATCGCCTTCATGCGATAGGTTGTCTTCTTTTTGTATATAGCCGCCTAAGTAACCTTTTTTAATATTTCTAAAATCTCTTAATGCACGTATGCGATAAAGTTTTTTACTTTTATCGGTTCTTGTATCATGAAATTCTTTTATTTCATCAGTGAGCTCGTATTTTTTCATCTGGTCTTTTCTCCAGTTGAGATTCTTCTATTGTCATTAATCCTTTCTTATACAAATTTGATCCACACACTCATCCCACTTGTTATGTGCAAATGAGTGGTTTTGATTGATTCAAGATAAACAGCTTTGAAATGAGAGAATCCTACGTTATTCGAGACTCTCATTCAACATACAAAACAGTGAATTATCATTATAATTCAATGCATTGTCACAATCAGAGACAGCGGTAAGCACATCAGAAGAGGCAAAGGCTCTTTCAGAACAGACAAAGGATGCGTGTGATGAAGTTAAAGCCTCCATTTCCTCTGTTAAGAGAGTTGCCGAATCGGCGCAAACAGGAGTGGAACAAGCCTCGCAAACAGCTTCAGAAGCGAAGGGTTTGGCGGAAGCGGCGAAAAGTGCAGCAGAGAGTGTAACAGAGAAAGTAGATCAAGCACTAAGAGAGGCTAGCGATGCAAAATCTAAAGCAGAAGGCTTAGAAACAATAGCCAATGAAGCAAAATCCACGAGTGATCATGCAAGCCAAACCGCTTTGAGTGCAAAAAGTTTATCAGAAGAAGCCAAGGAAGTAGCCGAGACTGCGAAGTCGACAGCAGAAGAAGCGAAGAGTGTTGCGGAGCAAGCAAAAGAAGAAGCTGATACGACGAAGCAAGGGCTTGGAGAGGTCAAGAGTTCATTAGACATGGTTACAGCAACGACAAATTCTGCGAATACAGCCGCCTCTGAGGCAAAAGCTTTAGCGGAAGAAGCAAAAAGTGCATTGACAGAAGTTCAAGAGAAGGCACAGAGGAACAGTGACAGTCTTTCTTTTCTTGAAGGTAGTGTAAATTCTTTTTCTACTTATTTTTTAGAGAATGTGCGTTTTGTTCAACCACAAAGAATTCGGGAAGCGGATTTGCAAAAAAGAAGAGGTATTATAATCAACAGCGGCGCATTTTTTCGCTGTTATCATGGTGGAGAGCATGGGAATAGGTACACCTTGCACCGTCTTACAAAGGGTGTGAGTTTTCTTATTACAAAACCTCTTGAAGCAGGCAAGGATTATTATATTTATCTTATACTAACCCTCACTAATAATAATGAGATCGGCTTTAATGTTTCGGACAATCCGACGGTTCATAAGAGCCATTTTTTAATCCTTTCTTATACAAATTTGATCCACACATTCATCCCGCTTTTGACGTGCAAGGGAATGATTTTGATTGATTCAAGATAAGCAGGTTTGAAATGAGAGAATCTTACGTTATTCGAGACTCTCAATCAACATACAAAACAGTAAATTATCATTATAAATCAATTTCTTGTCATCTAGCTACCGTGGATCACGATGAAAATGGCAATGTGATCTATGCAACCGATGAAAATGGAAATCCTATAAGAGACAGTCATGGAAACCCACAGCTGCAATATCATTATTTAACGGATGAAAAACAACAGAATTTACAAAAAGGTTCTGATGGCAAGGTTCATGTCTCCTTTAATGGCATCTTTACTCCACCAGAGGAAGCTGCTGTTTATGCGGTTCAATATGCGAAGGATAAAAATGCACCGCTTTATTTTGTTGTGTTCCCAGAAGCCAATTCTGCTATCTCAGAACTTCTGGTCGCGGGCTATCAGAAGCTTCTGGAAGGCAGACTTTTTTGGGATTGACCAATTCAACACAAGAAGCAAAAGATCTAATGTCTCGCTATGGTAACACAGGATTGCATTTTGATGCCCATAGTTGTGGCAGTTTGACAGGCTTTAATTATGATGAATTCTTTCAAACAAGAAGGTGTAAATGATGTAGCTGGCAATACAACGATCAATTTCCATGGACCAGCGGCTAATGTTTTAGTTGCATCCGGTCTGTTAGGTTATGTGAGTGATGGCAAACAAACCACTATTGGTTTTGATGGGAATAGATATGACTTTGTAAGCAGAATTATTAGCGGCAATGGCTATACTTATGAGACAATACCTGCTGGCAGTAACTGGTGGAAAGAAACATGGAACATGTTCACAAATACTTACAATCCCCATACTTGCCTTGGAGATGCGAGCCAAGCATGTCGGTATGTTTATGGCTCATCCAATCGAGTACAAAATAAGAAAAAAATCTTGGTATTGGTTTTCAGGAAGATATTGTTGATTGTGATGACAACGATGCTGTTAAGCAGCGTATAGGATTGATCAATGGTTATTTGAAGTCAGTAGTGAAGGAAGGTTGGGTGGATATTACTGAAGGGAAGAGCCTTTTTGATGATTGTATAATAGAAAAATCTAATAGTGGTTTTGTAGATTATTGTTTACAAATTAAAGCAAATAACCTCTTTTTTTATTTACATGAGAGAAGTAAAGGGTTTAGTTGTTTTTTTTGTTTTAAAGTCCTTACAGAAGTTCGCAGGCATAGAAGCAAAAATGGAATAATTTTTTTATTGGATGAGCCAGCAAATAATTTACATATTCACCCACAGAGAAAAATATTAAGCTCTTTACAAACTTTATCGAGCATAAAGGGCAATAAAGTAATTTATTCGACGCATTCCCCTTATCTTATTAACGACGATAATTTGTTTACCGTACGTAATGAAGCAAATGATTTTGAAGCGCCTCGAATTGTTTGTGAAAGATTTCTGGAATTAACTACATCTACTGAAGAAACTGTGAGGGCTGTTGAGCCTATTGTTCAAAAAACATGGATTACACACCTTGGAACAGGAGATGATTGGATTATAAAAAAATTTAATGGAGTTGCTGCTAATGCAAAGAAAGTAAATCACATTGCTGATTGCGTGAAACATATTATTGGTGGATAATTTTCTCAGTTTATGCCGTAAAGCTTATACTCTTACGAGTTTTATTTAAATGCTAACACCCTTTTGTAAAACTTTACGCAAACTTCGTATTGATCACTCCGAACGTCTCTTAGATATGGCTAAGAAATTAGACATATCTGTATCATTTTTATCTTCTGTAGAGATTAGCAAAAAATCTCTACCTATTGGCATGGAAGAAAAGATCATTGAACTCTATGATTTAGATCAAGAGGTAGCAGAAATTTTGAAAAGAGAATCGGATTCTTGTTGTAAAAGTTTCACTATAAAGTCTTCTGATACATTTAGATGTGAAGCTGTTGGTATGTTTGCTAGACTGATAAACATTATTTCACAAGAAGATTTAGAACTATTAAAAAATTGTTAGAGAAAGCTGGCAAAAAGAATGCGCTTTGTAAAGGAAAGAGTAAAAACCATATTCCCCTAACTTTATTTAGGCATCCCTTAATCTTTAAAAAATATATGAAGAATCAATAACTGAATAGGAATATAAAGCTATATGGTGGGCGATGAGAGCAAATAAAAAGCAAGTAAAATAAAATAGTTATGTCTAATATGAGGGAATAGGTGAATCTTGATTCTATTGAGTTTTTTTGCCTCTATCCCTCATCTTTTTGAAGCTTTTTTATGGCTTCAAGAGCAAGTTTTTTACGGTCTGCGCTCTTTGTGTAAAGAGATGCCATAGCGTCATCTGTCCAGCCAAAAATTGCTTTGAGTTGTGATACTGTTGCACCAGAGTTAGCTGCGCGTGTTGCTGCTAATTTTCTCAAGCCATGTGCTGATTTTTTGATTTCTGCTACGTTACAAGCCTCACGAAAAAGGTTGCCAAAACTTTCTTTAACTAGTTTTTTACCTTCTTTACCACAAATGAATGTTTCTGCTCCAATAGGACCTGCTTCAAGCGTTTTGGCTAATTCCGGTAAAATGGGAAGAAAAACATCTGTTTGGAATTTACTTTTCTCTGTTTTAAGATGAATGATGTTATTCTTTACATCTTTCCAGCCAATGCGGACCGCATCACCACGACGCAAACCCGTATACAAAAGGACATCAATCCAAACGCGTTCATGGGTACCATGGGACCATCTTTGATAATACTTCTCAACATCTTCTTCTGTCCAAACAACAAATCCATCTTTGTTGTTAAGAGCTGGTCTTCTTACTCCTGTTGTTGGATTATTTTCTAAAAGACCTTGATCAATTGCCCAATTAAAAAGTCCATTAAGGGCTTTCAGAAAGTTTCTAGCCATTGCTGGTGTTTCTTTACGCCGTTCAACACCGGCTATAATATGTTTCTTTTCAATTGCTTGGTATGGAATATTTCCTATGGAGTCGCATATCTTCATAAGAATGTATTCTTTTTGTTTCTTTGTAGTATTAGAGTAGCTATGCCAATTAGAGCTGTTAAAGTATTGTTTAAGCAGCCATGCAAATGAACCTTCAACAAGTTTACCGGTTTTGGATTTAGGAAGTATAAGCCCTTGTAACTCGGCAAGTGCGCTTTTGTAGTTATCAACAAACTCTTGCGTTCCATAGGTACCGCGTATTCTAATGCGTGGTCCATGACCAATACGTACATACCATACAATTTTGCCATGTTGAGTAATTTGTTTAACGAGATGAGGAGGACGTGGTTTAGGCATGGTATTTTACATCTTAGAGAGTGCGGTTTCGTAATATTCATTCTTTGACAAATCTAAAAGTTTGTCTGGGTGGCTAACTGAATTTGGTATTGGAATATCTGCTTTAAGATAGATAAGCAGTTCACCGGTAGGTTTGATTTCTATGAGTTCGCATTTTTGCTTTTTTGCTTCTCTTAAAGCTCGTGC
>NZ_JBHIRG010000034.1:0-8134 GCF_042196965.1 Bartonella sp. AA83SXKL | reverse complement strand
AACCATGTTTATCAAAGAGCACCCCATCGCCGTGGTGGACCGTGATGAAAATGGCAATATACTCTATGAAATAGATGCAAATGGGGTACCTATAAGAGATGCTCGTGGACAAAATATTCCTAAGTTTCATTATTTAACGGATGAAGAAAAGCAACATTTGCAAGAAGGTGCTGATGGCAAGGTGCATGTGTCCCTCAATGGCATTTTTACCCCACCCTATGAGGCGGCTGTTTATGCAGAGCAACATGCGGAGAATAAAAATATACCGCTTTATTTTGTTGTGTTCCCTCAAGCCGATTCTGCTATCTCAGAACTTCTGGTCGCGGGCTATCAGAAGTTTATGGAAAATAACTTTTGGGGTTTGACCAATTCAACACAAGAAGCAAAAGATATAATGTCTCGCTATGGTAACACAGGATTGCATTTTGATGCCCATAGTCGTGGCAGTTTGACAGGCTTTAATATGATGAATTCTTTCAAACAAGAAGGTGTAAATGATGTAGCTGGCAATACAACGATCAGTTTCTATGGACCAGCGGCTAATGTTTTGGCGGCATCCGGTCTGTTAGGTTATGTGAGTGGTGGCAAACAAACCACTATTGGCTTTGATGGGAATAGATATGACTTTGTAAGCAGAATTATTGGCGGCAATGGCTATACCTACGAGACAATACCTGCTGGTAGTAACATGTGGAAAGAATGGTGGAGAGTGATCATGAATCCCATAAGCTCCCATACTTGTCTTGGAGATGCGAGTCCACAATGTAGATATGATTATGGTTTATCTCATCGTGAACAATTTCCTTTAAGTAAATCACGGAGTAAAAAATGAAACAAACTCTAAAATTATTAAGCACTGTAACTTTGTTAATTATAACTGGATGTAATATCGATAAACCTCCTCTAGGAGAGGTGGCAGCGTGGAAGAAACCAGGAGCAGATTTTACAGAGGTAGGAAAAGCCTTGTTAGAATGTGGAATGCCAACACCTTATTATACCGATCCAGAAAGCAGAAAGCTTAGTATCAATGCATGGGCAACAATTCATGCGTGTATGGTTCAATCAGGATTCCATTATGAAAATGAACATGAGGGTGGATGGTGTTATACTTTTAAAGCCGAAAACCTTCCCATTTGTCGTCCAGGCGCTGTGATCCCGAGTCCCAGTGTCAAGAAGCGCTTAAACAGCCCGTTTTGTAAAAAATATAAAAACGCACCTGAATGCAAACCTTAAGTGTTTCTATTGGTGATGATCAACAATCTGCCATCCTTGCCTTTGCTTGGAACGGCGGGATTGTTTTCTCAACCAATCATCTCAATATTGTTCACCGTTGTTTTAAGCAGCGATGACAGGAAATATCAACAAGCTTATGAGCTTTTTTATTGTAAATAAATCCATTGAAAGAGGGGAAAATGAAAAAAATCTTAAAACTATTGAGTTGTATAGCTCTCTTAACTACAGCTGGATGTATTAACCAACCTCCTCCATCAACTTTAGCATTATGGGAAAAACCAGGTGCCGATAAAGCGATGATCCAACAATCCTTGTCAAAATGTGGCTGGAAACCGGTTTATGCTTCTTCTAGTGATATGAATTCGTATGCGAGTGAATTTGCCTCAGTTTATGAGTGCATGAAAAAAGCAGGTTTCCGATATAAATTGCAAGATTCAAAAGGGATCTATTTTACACAACCTCCCAAAAGTGGCTCATTCCTAAGCAATTTAATGATAGCAGGATATCAGCAATTTATGGACAATGACACCTTTGGTGTGATCAACAAAACGAAACAGGAACGGGCTTTACTAACGCATTTTGAGGATGAAAGAAAACGTCAGCAAAAGCAAAAAGCTTTACAAAAGCGATCACCAAAGCGTCCTCCCCATCGTTAAAAGGTCGTTGGATAAAATCACGAATGAAGTAGGGGATCAAAGCTGTCTCCTTCTTTATTCAAGCGGGTGGCACTTTAAATAAGGCAGCATTCATGGTGTTGGCGCTGATATTATCGCTGGTACCAATCCAATCTATGTGCTGGAAAATGATGCACAGAGCGGAAAGATCACCATGGAAGCAGGTAAAGATATCATCTTTGAAAGTGCACAAAACACGCAAAGCACACAAAACAGCAGTGAAAGTGCTTCAATGAGTGTTGGCACCGGTTATGGCACGGGTGGCGCAGGGGCAACGGGCAGTGCTTCTTTTAGTCAAGGGGAAGGTTCCAGTGAGGAAGTTCAACACAAAAACAGCCATATTATAGGCACCGGCACTGTTCATACCACGAGTGGGGCAAACACCACATTGGCAGGCGCCGTGGTTTCTGGAGAGCGTGTAGAAATGGAAGTAGGGGGTGATTTTTCCATTACCAGCCGCAGTGATACGGGACAAACTTCCAGTAAGCAAAACTCTGTTTCTGTTGGGTTTGGTGCTGGACAAACGGGTGGTGGGGGGTCCATGAGCGCCTCTTTCCAAAAGGATAAATCCTCCAGCGATTATCATAGTGTTGTGGAACAATCAGGCATCAAAGCGGGTGATGGCGGCTTTAATATCATTGTTAAAGATAAAACAACGCTGACCGGAGGCATCATTGCCAGCACCGCGCCGGCAGATAAAAACAGCCTGACCACAGGAAGCATTAGCACCAGTGATATCAGCAACAGTGCCCATGCTAAAGCCAGCAGCCATGGGTTTAGCCTTTCTGGGAATGATACGATAAAGAACATTGCCAAAAATGTTTTAAATCACGGCAAAGCCAAGGATGGAGCAGAAGGGGAAACCAAATCTGCTATCAGCGATGGGACTATCATCCTTACTGATACAACTGGACAGAGGGCGATGGGGCAAGATGCTGGACAAATCATTGATGCACTCAACCGCAACACCGCAGCAGCCCACCAAGCTGTAGGACAGCTAGATGTCGCACCGCTTGAGGGAGCAGTGCATAATCGCGTAGATATGATCAATGATTTATCGGATGAAGGATTGGGATACTGGGACAAAGTGCGCGAAGTCGCAAATGTTAAAGAACATCCAGTAGGTGAGATTTTGCATGATGAAAATGGCAATGTCCTCTATTTAACCGATGAAAATGGAAAACCTATAAAAGACAGCGATGGAGAATATATTACTCTGTATCACTTTTTAAATGCTGAAGATGAGCAGCATTTACAAGCTGGCTCTGATGGCAACAGGCGTATGTTCTATAATGGTATTTTTAACACACCAGATGAAGCAGCCGGTAATGCTGTCCACTTAGCTGATAATGAACATGAACCCCTTTATTTTACATACCACCCACAAGCTAAAGATAAGCTAGTAGAGTTCGGGGTAGCAATTTATGAGTATTTTGGGGGATGGAGTAATTCGACCAAGAAGTTACAAGATTTTATCTATCGTTATGGCAATACAGGGGCGATTGTTAGTGCGCATAGCCGTGGTAGTTTGACAGTGGGCAATGGAATGCGTGACTTTGAACAGTGTGGCATTCACGGTATAGCAGAAAAAACAGATATCTATCTTTTTGGACCAGCTGATAACTCTCAATCAATAGCGAATGCACTCTATTATGTGAGTGATGGTAAAAAAGATCATATTTATTTACAAAACCATATATTCGATCCCATTGGTACAGGAATTGGTCACAATCTACCTACTTTTTATAAGGCACCCTTGAGGTTCCCTTATGCAATATTTCCACCAGCAACTCCAATGATAGAGCAAGGGAAAGCTCTAGGCGGCTTTAAATCTAGCGCCCATAGGTGTTATGGTAATGCGTCGGCAGCATGTAAACGTGATTATGGAGCACATCATAATGATAATACAAAAATTTATGCACCTTATGCAATTTTAGATAATTTAGGTTTAGGTTATTTATGGAGAAAAAAATGAATACACTGTTTAAATTATTGAGTGGGATAGTTTTATTAAGTATAGCTGGATGTGACATTGAAAACATTGACAAACCTGCTCCAGGGTACGTGAATATGTGGGAGAAGACAGGAGCAGATTCTACTGAGGTAGGAAAAGCCTTATTAGAATGTGGAATGCCGAGTCTTATCGATCCTGATTCAGAAAATAAAGAGGTAAACAATAATGGATGGGCAACAATTGATGCCTGTATGGTTCAAGCAGGATTCCACTATAAAGATAAATGGGGAGGAACTTGGTGTCAAAACTATAAAGCCGAAAACTTGCCCATTTGTCAGCTTGGTGCTGTCATCCCGAAGAGAAGTGTTGAAAAGCGCTTAAACAGCCCGTTTTGTAAAAGGTATAAAAATGCATCTGAATGCAAGCCTTAAGTCTTTCTTGTAATGACCAACAATGCGCCATCCTTGCCTTTGCTTGGAATGGCGCGATTGTTTCCTCACGCACATTATTTAAC
This sequence comes from Bartonella sp. AA83SXKL, assembly GCF_042196965.1. NCBI lineage: Bacteria > Pseudomonadati > Pseudomonadota > Alphaproteobacteria > Hyphomicrobiales > Bartonellaceae > Bartonella > Bartonella sp. AA83SXKL. The sequence goes on along the minus strand of NZ_JBHIRG010000034.1, from coordinate 3,759 downwards.
GGATGAAGAACAACAGAATTTACAAAAAGGTTCTGATGGCAAGGTTCATGTTTTTCTCAATGGTATTTTTACAACACCAGATGACGCAGCCCATAATGCGGTTCAGTTGGCTGATAACAAGAATGATCCACACTATTTTCTGATGTTCCCTCATAGCGATTCGTTCTTGGTAGATTTGTTCATTGCAGGGTATCAGTATGCTCTAGAAGGTAAGTTGGGTATTTTGACCAATTCGACGAAGAAGTACCAGAATCTGTTGTATAGCCTTGGCAATATAGGATTGCATACTGATGCGCATAGCCGTGGCAGTATGACAGCGGGCAATGGATCGCATGATTTAGAAAAGCATGGTGTTCATGGTATAGCAAAGAAAACAACGATTAATTTCTTTGGACCAGCTTATAATACTCAAAACATGGCAGATACGTTATATATCTTAAGTGATGGAAAGCAGGATTATGTAAACTTGGAAAATCATAAATATGACTTTGTGGGTACAAAGATTGGCAAAAATCCTTACACTTTTGAACAAATACCTCCTGGAAGTGGTCCCTGGAAAGAGAGAGGGCAAATATTTAAGGGCTACCCAAGTGTCCATGCTTGTTATGGACATCCAAGTGATGCTTGTACAAAGTTCTATGGATTACCTAATCGTACGCCAATTTATTCAAAATATTCAGGGAGGAAAAAATGAAAAAAATCTTAAAACTATTGAGCTGCATAGCTCTCTTAACTACAGCTGGATGTATTAACCAACCTCCTCCATCAACTTTAGCATTATGGGAAAAACCAGGTGCCGATAAAGCGATGATCCAACAATCCTTGTCAAAATGTGGTTGGAAACCGGTTTATGCTTCTTCTAGTGATATGAATTCGTATGCGAGTGAATTTGCCTCAGTTTATGAATGCATGAAAAAAGCAGGTTTCCGGTATAAATTGCAAGATTCAAAAGGGCTCTATTTTGTACAGCCTCTGAAAAGTGACTCGTTTTTAGCTAATTTGATGCTAGCTGGATATCAGCAATTTATGGACAATGACACCTTTGGTGTGACCAACAAAACGAAACAGGAACGCGCTTTACTAACGCATTTTGAGGATGAAAGAAAATGTCAGAAAAAGCAAAAAGCTTTACAAAAGCGATCACCAAAGCGTCCTCCGCATCGTTAAAAGGTCGTTGGACAAAAAGTATGAATGATGAGGGAGTCAAAATTGTGCCCTTCTTTATTCAAGCGGGTGGCACTTTAAATAAAGCAGCATCCATGGTGTTGGAGCCGATATTATTGCCGGTACAAACCCGATGCAAAGCAATGATGAACAGAGCGGGAATATCACCATGGAAGCAGGTAAAGATATCATCTTTGAAAGTGCGCAAAATACGCAAAGCACAGAAAACCACACGCAAAGCGCTTCAATGAATGTTGGGTATAGTTATGGTACCGGTGGTACAGGGTGGATGGGGAATGCTTCTTTTGGTAAAGGCAAGGGTTCCAGTGAGGAGGTTCACCAGAAGAACAGCCATATTATTGGCACCGGCACAGTTCACACAACGAGTGGTGCAAACACCACACTGGCAGGCGCCGTGGTTTCTGGAGAGCGTGTAGAAATGGAAGTAGGGGGTGATTTTGCCATTACCAGCCGCAGTGATACGGGACAAAGTTCCAGCAAGCAAAACTCTGTTTCCATTGGTTATAATAGCCGAGAAAAGGATGGTACAGCCACAACCAATATTTCCTTGAACAAGGATAAATCCTCTAGCGATTATCATAGTGTTGTGGAGCAATCAGGCATCAAAGCCGGTGATGGCGGTTTTAAGATCAATGTTAAAGATAAAACAACGCTGACCGGAGGTATTATTGAAAGCACTGCGCCGGCAGATAAAAACAGCCTGACCACAGGAAGCATTAGCACCAGTGATATCAGCAACAGTGCGCATGCGCAAGCTAGCAGCCAAGGGTTAAGCATTTCGGCGGGTGGTCCGATGTATCAGGGCAAATATGGTGTCGGGAAAAACATTGCCAAAAATGTCTTAGATCATTCAAAAGCTAAAGATTCAGAGGAAGGATATACCAAATCCGCTATCAGCAATGGCACTATCGTCATTACTGATGAAGCAGGGCAGAAGGCATTAACAGGACAAGACGTGGAACAAGCCATAGCCTCCCTTAATCGGGATACTGCTAGCGCCCATAAGGGTGTACAACAGCTCGATGTAGGCAAGCTGGAACAAATCGTCCATGAAAATCGTGAAATGGCAACGCAATTGTTGGAAGAAGGATTTAAATACAGCGATGACTCCTATAAAACCATGTTTATCAAAGAGCACCCCATCGCCGTGGTCGACCGTGATGAAAATGGCAATATACTCTATGAAATAGATGCAAATGGAGAGCCTATAGAAGACGCTCGTGGACAAAAAATACCTAAGTTTCATTATTTAACGGATGAAGAAAAGCAGCATTTACAAGAGGGTGCTGATGGCAAAGTGCATGTGTCCTTTAATGGCATCTTTACGCCACCCTATGAAGCTGCTGTTTATGCAGAGCAACATGCGGAGAATAAAAATGAACCGCTTTATTTTGTTGTGTTCCCTCAAGCCGATTCTGCTATCTCAGAACTTCTGGTCGCGGGCTATCAGAAGTTTATGGAAAATAACTTTTGGGGTTTGACCAATTCAACACAAGAAGCAAAAGATTTGGTGTATAGCCATGGTATTACAGGGTTAGAACTTTATGGACATAGCCGTGGTACCATGACATTGGGGAATATGCTGAATTCTTTCAAACAAGAAGGTGTTCACGGTATAGCCGACAACACGAATATCAATCTCTATGGACCAGCCTTTAATGCTTTAGTTGCATCCGGTCTGTTGGGTTATGTGAGTGATGGCAAACAAACCATTGTTGGCTTTGATGGGAATAGATACGACTTTGTCAGCAGAATTATTGGCGGCAATGGCTATACTTACGAGACAATACCTGCTGGCAGTAACTGGTGGAAAGAATGGTGGAGAGTGATCATGAATCCCATAAGCTCCCATACTTGCCTTGGAGATGTGGGGCGTATGTGCAACATGCTTTACGGCTCATCTCATCGTGAACAAGTTCCTTTAAGTAAATCATGGAGTAAAAAATGAACCAAATCTTAAAATTATTAAGTGCGATAACTCTATTGAGTATAGCTGGGTGCCAGTTTAATAAAACTCCCATATCTTCTATAGGGGCATGGGAGAAGCCAGGAGCAGATTTTACGGAGATAGGAAAAGCCTTGTTAGAATGCGGTATGCCAACCCCTTATGATAAGGATCCAGAAAGTAGAAAGCTCAGTAATAATGCAAATGCAACCATTGATGCTTGCATGCTCCAAGCGGGATTTCGCTATAAATATGATGTGGGGGGAGGCTGGTGTGGAAATCATAAAGCTGAAAACTTGCCCATTTGTCGTCCAGGCGCTGTTGTTCCACAGCGCAGTGTCAAGAAGCGCTTGAACAGCCCGTTTTGTAAAAAATATAAAAATAGTCGCAAATGCCAGCCTTAAGTTTTGCTGTTTGTGATGATTAACAATCCGCCATCCTTGCCTTTACTTGGAATGGCGGGATTGTTTTCTCAATTTACCATCTCAACTCAGTTCAGAACTGTCTTGAAAAACGGAGATAAAATATCAACAGGCTTAAGAGCTTTTTATCGTAAATAAATCCATTGAAAGAGGGGAATAATGAAGAAAATCTTAAAACTATTGAGTTGTATAGCTCTGTTAAGTATC
>NZ_JBHIRG010000033.1:0-8135 GCF_042196965.1 Bartonella sp. AA83SXKL | reverse complement strand
CCTGCTTAAAAAGAAATTTTATTAAAGGCTACTTATCCACAGCCTATGACATGAGGTAAAATCAGCAAAATAGTGAAATTTGCTGTTCGTTTTATGGAAAAAAGACAAATTCGTTATGTGCTTTAAAATATCATAATGAGTATTTTGATAGGTTTTATGGTGAATTTTTCTTATAGGTTTTGAAGGTGTAAAAACCGTCAAAACCCCTTCAAAACGTATATTATTAGTTGAATTTATAGGTTGTGTTATCAATATGAGTTGTTTTTTTAAGATCTGTAAAATCTTAACCTATTGAAAAATAACGTTTTTACTTTTTATCGTTTTTTTATCTAAAAGGGGCAACCCTCAAAACTCAAAACCCCGTCAAAACCTATAGAGGTTGTGTTTTGGATATCTTTGACACAAGATTTAAAAGGACCTCGGTATGTTTCTTCTTTAAAAAATTATAAAACAAAAACCCTCAAAGATACTTTGTAAACCCTCTGTTGGTACGATAAGATCTTTGAAGGTTTTAAGAATAACAAAAGATTACAATGGCTTCATTGTTTGATGCTGTTGTTTTTAACGAAAGGGTGCCATTCATAACGTATGGTAGGGCGACCACCTTGTGAGCTATTTTCACTTGCTATTTGACGAATATGATTGGAACGACATAAGAGCTCTAAAGCTTGCTTAACGGCTCTATTATCTGTTAAACTGATCCAACTTCTTTGATGAATATCACGTAAAGTAAAAACATCGGGTAAATGATCACAGCGCTCGACAATCAATTTTGTCCCCTCTGTTGCTAAGCTATCCGCCGCCGCATAGAGCCTTTTGACATGACTTAACAAATATTTTTCCCATCGCAAGGCTGTTTGAAGGGCATCTTTATTGATTTCAAAACGCCCCCCTTCGGTTAATTCAAAAATCAATGCAAGACTTACTATGGTCTTAGGCATTTTCAAAAGATGCGCTTGTAAGCTTTCAGAAAGGTTATTCTCTTTGGCTTCTTTAAAAATCTTTTGCATCCATTCACGAAAGATCTCTTGAGCTTCAGCAGAAAAACGCATCACAAGAGGGTGTTCAGGAGAACCAAGGGGTTTATATCATAATGAGAACGTATTAAGCTAAGAGGAGATGCCAAATTCTCAAAGGAGAAGTGCAATGCACCTTTACGAGTTTTTTGGACTTCATGATTTTTTGTACAACATTATGCCCCCCCAAGATTATGTGCCCTTAAGCAGCTACAGTCGTTGATACAATATCCTCAGCAAGCATTTGTTCATCTTGCACATATATTTTTAGTATTTTTAATAATTTTTTTTTGGAAGATTTCTTGGTACGGTACGCGATACATCAGTGCTAACGTTCTCTTAAAAAACACCCAGATAATTAATCAGCTTCAAAAAACAACCTTACCAATGAAGTACTAGCTAGAGGGTTGCATGCACAACGCAATAATGGCACACTGATTCCCACAAGCGTGCTTCACATATTGCACGCATAGCCTGTACAGAGTCTACCGCTCCTAAATACTCAAACGTAAAAACGTAATGCTACTGGATCGTATAGTGACCGCAGTTGCACCCTTAAACACCGGTTCCTCCCCATATCATAATGCTTGACAAAAGCATCATGCCATCATAGCAACGGCTTTGCGTAGGGGTCCCACAACATAGTTCTACAAATTGTTGACGCATTGCCAAGCTAACAGTTTTCTTGCCCACCTACGCCAATGAGACCATCACTATCCTCTTTTTGAATCGTAAAACAAAATGATTTCCCATGAGCGATAAACCATCTGCTCAAAGTCCAGCTAGCTCAAACTCATAGCATTCTAAACCTTTAGGCTCGCTCTTCCCCCAAGGGGGCATAGTCAGATATATCACTTCCCTCACCTCTTCACGCGCTGGGATAAAAAAATCTGAAACTACGAGGCAACGCTGCATTTGTATGCAGCGTTGTTGTTAGGAATAAGCTTCTATTGAGATAGTTCTAATGGGAAGCACCCACAGCTAATGGTATAGGGATTAATTTGGATTCTTTCGAAATGCTATATATAAATTTAATGTGCCGCCCCACAACACACCACCAGTAAACCCACTTAAAAGACCAAAAAGAAGGTTAAAATCAAATGCATATTTCAAATCAGGTACAACCTTGAGAAAAACAATCAATGTGAATTTGATGACAAAAGCGATAAGAATAAATGTCAGCGTCAACGGCGTACCAGGCAGAATAATGAAATCCGTTCCCTCTTTGATTTTTAAACGCGCAGTAGCACGCCAGAGCAACCAGCCAACGCCAAAGCCGATCATCAGCCCTGCCAACATTGCGATTGCTCCCCAGCGTGGGAAAGCCAGCTGGTTAATCACATCGCTTGCGCCCAAAAAAAGAAAGACTAACGGCAAGAGAAAAAGGCGGTAAACCTTCGTTTCCCTATCTTTCAATGCGATTATTCCCCTCGCAATGAGAAAAATAAGCAAAATCCAAGCCCATAAAGGGGTTCCGGTCAGAATGTTAAACAATGACATATTATGCTCCATGATGTTTGATGCGATAAAAATATTGCATGATGTTAGGAAGATATTTAGAAAAAAGAATACCAGTACAAATTAAACCCATAGTGATTAACCAAATCTGGGGGGTCCATGTAAAAAAAGCCACTAGAAGACCATTGGCAAAAAAGATGATTACCCAAATCCATGTAATATATTTATTGATGAGATAAAATAGGATATGTTTGCGTTTTTCTTCAGAAACACCAGCACTGGCATAAAAAATGGTAAAGGGTTTCTTTACCAGTAAGCTAATCAATGAAACCAGAGCAAGTGACAGATAGCAAAAAACTGTGGGGTAGTTCAGTAAAAGTGTAGACCATCCAGCGAAATAATTAACAAACAGGACAATAACTGTCAGAATGTTAGTAATCATCACGGGTTCTCCCTGCCGGACAATTTTAATATTCACAGCAATAATGAACAATAAAATCACAGTTAAGATGAGAGAGCGTTCGACAAGAGTTAAAAAGTTTCCATTGATAACCCAGGAGTAAATACTCCACGGAATAAAAGAGATTATTATGTTAAACATGGCGCATCCTCCTTTTTATATTTGATAGAAAACTTACCGCAAGTGCTTCGTTTTTTAGTTTCCGTATGAATATAAAAAACGCCACCCAGTTCACACTCTGTATCCTGTTTAATGGTCAACTGATAGGTATCTCCCGGATAAACTGCTTCAATGAACTTTACTTTTTTCAGCGCAACAGATGCGATATTTTTCGCCCTACCCTGCGTGGACAAAGCCAGAACCATCTCAATCAATAGTGAACCAGGACATACGGCGTGGGAGGGGAAATGTTCCTCAAAAAGCGGGTGATGCGCATTAAAGGAAAAAGTACAAGAATCTCCGGTTACGGAAGAAATCTTACATAAATCGCCTAGTAATGGAAGAGCGGCTTTCTGAGAACACGAGCTAAAGAAGCAGACCTTACTGACCATGATGATTGCCTGCGCAATAACGGCCTTTCCATTGTCATATGTGCTAGCCTTACAGTGAATACGATAGGCCTCATTAATGCGTTCAATATGTCCTTCAACGCATAACCGATCGCTATCAAAATGGGTGGTAGAGAAAAACTGTTCAACCATAACAGGGGGAGATAGCGATAAGTGAGATCCGAGTTTTTAGCCACCATGGTGGCGAATCGAACTGAAAACTGATGCAAGGCTTCGAGTAACAAGCCCTGTTTCAAATAGTTATGGGCTAACTCCCAGTGAGAAATATCGATTTGCCCGCAAGCACGCATCGGTGTGGTTAAGGTGATACTCTGACATATACCCAAGAAATTTGGCTCGGTGTGATGCTTTATAGCCATAATTGGGAGACCTTTTTATATCTTTCTCTTAAATCCTTTGATGATAAACCGAAGGAATGAGCGCTAAACCGCGCTTGATAGTGCGCGAGAAGTATCGGCATACGACAAACGAAAAAAGCCAACAATCCCAGCTCAGGAGAAGCCCGATGTTTGCTCATGATGCTTGCAATTAGAAAATCGACATTGGGTTGCAGTCCTGTATTGTCCGAAATAGATCGCACAAGCGAACTGAAGGGGCACATAGGCACCTGAAAGCGTGAAAAAAAGAAATAAACCCGGACATCCCATTGCATAATCGGGTGACCAAACCTTGGCCAGGGTTTGTCTTTGCAATAATGCGTTACCGCCGCCTTAAGATTCCCGGCTTCAATCTCATGGAGGACACCAGAAAGTCGCATGATAGCATATTTGCAGGCTCCCATATGCGCGGGGACAATGGCACAAAACCCACCGATTAGTGCAGAAATGACGTCGCTCTTGGTACTGATAATAAATCTTACCATGGTGGTTGTGGGTGTCACAATACCAAACCCGCCCAGCAGTAGAGACATGCACCCGCAAAGCACATCAATATCCCAGTCGGAAGAAGCTTCCTTGCTAGTTAATACTAACCAAAAAGCAAGCTCCAAGGTATTGCAATTTTCGATCGCCGGCAAATCGGAAAACTGTTGGGAAGAGCACGCCAATGCAATAATCCACGGCATCAGCAAGATAATTTTAAGACAACAACCGTCGCTTACGGGAGCCATGACCTTACCCTGAGCCGCCGAAACCTCAACTTGCGATAATAACATCATAGATCGCTGCGTTAAACTCAAAGATGGCAATACATTGATCAGTTGATGCATCGCCTGCAGTTTGGCTGTAGGATCCGTCTTTTGCAGTTCGGCGTTAGTATTCTGAATCAGCAGATCCATCTGTTCTTCATTAAAAAGGTTGCCGGTCAGTACAAACCATGCGTTCTGCAAATAACGGTTTTCATCGGCAATATCAATCAAATTACATCCACGAATAAACAATGCGTTATTATCTAAATCATAATTATCAATAACATCATCTGACATGATTTACTCCTGCTGCTCCGGTGACACGCTATAAAACCTGATGTTGACATTTATCGTATGCGAATTCCCTGATACAATTTCATTACACAAATTATCAAGTTGCATTACAGGACTCCCTTGCGTCATAAACTAGCAGGCATTTCCCTCTGGATGAGAAAAGCAAATCGCTATATTCGACGATGGTGACATTAATACGTCCGCGCTTTTTCATATAGGCTTCATAAATATCCGGCAAATGATAGATTTCCTCAGTTAGTTCGGACAAATCAAGGTCGTGAAATACTTCGCAGCAGATTTTAATATCCATAATCTCTTGTCTATCCGCGGATAAAGACAATACAATTTGAACAATTACATCGGGCAACCGTCGATTAATAATTTTGAATATTTTTTCATGGCTAATCAAATTTCCCATGAAATTAAAATCAATAGCATTGCGTTTAATACCTTCAAAATAGAGGTCACCATTTTCAACGGATAATGTGCCCATATCGCCCACGGAATATCTGATAAGTTTGCGCGAGGCATCGGGATCCAGTGATGTCACTAGCAGCCCTCTCTTATCTTCATATTCAAAGAAGAAATCATCGCTGAAGAGCTGGTACCGATTAAGCCGCCCTTCGGCGGACATACCAATGAAACCGCACTCCGACAAACCATATAAACCAATTATCCGCAGATCGTCGCCCAGCATCTCGCGCAGATAGTTTTCATGCACGCTCAGCATCGATTCACCGGTAAAGACCACTTTTTTAATTGCCAATGGAACCTCAAGGCTGAGCATGGCTTCAACGAACTGAACGATGGTGCTGGGCACACCAAACAGTACCGAGAGCCGTATTTCAGCCAGAAACTCGAAATGACTCTTCAGCAGCAGAGCAATATCGCCAACCGGCACAACATGTGCACGGCAATTTTTTAAAATTTCACACGCCAAGTAGTGTAAAGATGAAAACAGATTAATCGTAAAAAGGTTGTCAACAATATCCCCTGGGGAAAAAACCTGCCGCGCGCGCAGGTTACGAATTAAATTGCGCTCTGATGAGCTGATCCCTTCCTTACAGAATTTTAAACGAACGTTGGCCATTTTCATCGCCCCAGTGATGCCGCTTGTAGCACTAATCAGCATCGGTAAGTGTTCACCCGCAGAGTCCACTTGAGTCAAAGAACCACTATCACCAGTGGTCGAATAAACGCGTGTACTTATCCTAACCAAATCGCGGAAAGCAATGTAATCGAGTGCATGGCAGCCAGTTATTGCCGTTATACGTGGTTGCATTTTTGCATACATTTCAGCACAGAAATAATCCATGATAACTCAGACCTTTTTAATGAAAATTGCACAACCCAGAGCTGCTAGACCTTCTCCACATGCCACTGTCCAGCTCATCTCACTAAGATCGCAGCCATATAAAAAATCGGTGATACCGGCTAATGTAAATTTTTCTTCTGTGGACATAGCTGCCACACCGCATTCACGACGTGATTGGTTAAAAACACCCAGTGCTGTTTCTTCTGCATCAGCTAGGGGTTCATGGATGATAATACGACCGCCGCGATCTAAAACACGGCACAACTCCTGTAATCCTTTTTTAGGTTCAGCCCAGTGATGAATTACGGAACGGGCATAAATCATTGAAAAGGAGTTATCGGGAAACGGTAAATTGCTGACGCTGTCTTCAATAATGTTGAATGCATGCTGGTATTTTAACTCAGTACATTTTTTAACACAAAACTGAACCATACGGGGATCAATATCAAACCCGTAAAAGGAATAGTCTGTGAGTTTTTAGAAGCGGTAAAGCTTGAAAAGCATGTAGCCAGTTCCCATGCCAATATCGAGAATTTTTTTCTTCGCAGAAGTAACACCAGATGCTTCTTCCAGAATTCTTTCTATCAAATACGCATTCCACGATGATGTACCTTCAGTAGCATACCTTTCATAGTGCTCAGGGGTGATATTTACCAGTAAATCATTCATCACATATTTCTCTAAATGAAGCTAGTTATGGCATTGCCATAAACTCGTTAAAAACTAACTGGGTATAGAAACGGTTACGTCCTCATATAAGAAGTCATCTAAAATAATTGATTGCAAACATGCATCCAGCAAAACAACGGTTATCACAGATTGACAAAGATAATAGCAGTTACAAATAAACGTCATCCCCTTAAACACAAATGTATTCCCAACGTACCGAAAAACACATCGCGTCCTGTCATGTTCAACTAAAAAATAATCATTTATATCAAAAGTACACGCCGAGATGGCGCATAATGCCTTATACAAGCTCTCCATGCAGCTAAATATTGTGGTGCATAGCCGATTATCCAGCACCTGCCCTGCTGGAAAGTCCGCGCATTTTTCACAGTAATCTAGCATAAATGGCCTCGGTAGTTTTCTTTCTCAATAAATTCGATATCAACCCCGACAGACTGAATCCGCGGATCATTATTAAGCAACATAATACTTTTACTCCGTCCATGGCTCACAGAACTGTATGACATCTTTACATCTGGCAAAATCCGTTTAAATATATCGATAAAAAGTACCTTCGCCATTTCACGTTGCAATATCATTCTCGATGTACGTCTCGTCGATACAGGCAAATAACGATGAAGCCTATCAATAGCTAAAAATAGGTATAAAAAGAATGGCTCACAATGCACAGATAATTATTTGCACGACGATTAACATACACTCTGCTCATATCATGAGCTTTATCTACATGGTACATTTTATTTTCCCTGTATTTGTCGTGGCAATTTTTCTGATATTTACTTTAAATGCATACTGATACCATTTATCAGTCAATAGTTTAGTAATGACTTTAACCTGCTCACTATTTGCCGACATATCAAGGTTGAGATAAAGATCGCCGTTCTGTGCTTTTGAAAAGTAATGTCTTAAACATCCGGCATACTTAATAATGTCATTTGAAATCAGTTGAACTGGGATAAACTTACCATTGTGTTTAAATTCATTAACGGCTCTGGCTATCCAGTAATAGCATTCGGATCCATCTTTAACAAACAGGTCGCCGGAATCAAACCATTCATCACGCGGCTTTAATTGCAAGAAACTATCAACATAACCATCACACGCGAAAGGCGTTTTATAAAACAAACAACGCATTGAATTATAATGATAATTCACTGTTTTGTATGTTGAATGAGAGTCTCGAATAACGTAGGATTCTCTCATTTCA
>NZ_JBHIRG010000032.1:0-8394 GCF_042196965.1 Bartonella sp. AA83SXKL | reverse complement strand
CCCCTAAGATCTTTACCGACAAGCTGAAAAAGAAGGCTGACGCATCTGATGCTGTTCTGGCGTCCATGGATGATGAAGAGCTCTATGGAAAAAATCTTTACACGTATACTTTTTCAAAAGCTCTAAAAGATAAACTTTTAACACCCTATAAAGTTATCGTCTTGGCTGTTGATGAAGCAATTATTAACGCAACGATTCAGAAACGCCTTAAAGATAAAAATTCCGAACTTATTCTTGATGATACAACTAAAATCATTGGCTGCTACAAAGCACTTTCCCAAATAGAAAAGAAGGAAGAAGATGGCATAAAACCTATGCGTCGTTCTCTGGCTTTTTGTAAAAATATCAAGACGTCTCAATTAGTTAGCGAACTATTCAATGACGCCATTGATGAATATCATAAATTTGTTCCCGAAAGTAAGACTTCTCTTATCTTTGATGTTAAGCACATTGATGGATCTTTTAATGGCAAAAATCGTAATAAATTACTTGATTGGCTTAAAGAAGAGACAGATGAGAATAACTGCCGTGTGTTAACCAATGTCCGATGTCTCTCTGAAGGAGTCGATGTCCCTGCTCTTGATGCGGTTATGTTTTTACACCCGCGTAAAAGTCATGTGGATGTGATACAGGCTGTGGGGCGTGTGATGCGCCGCGCAGAAGGTAAAACAACAGGCTACATTATTTTACCCGTTGGTATTCCCTTTAATATTCCACCACAACAGGCTTTAGAAAACAATACAAAGTATGATGTCATCTGGCAAGTTCTCAATGCTTTGCGTGCTCATGATGACAACTTTAAAAACAAAATAAAAGCCTTAGAGCTGGACCAAGATGTTCGTCATGTGTTTGAGATTGTAGGGGTCACTTTTGACCCTGCTTTACAAGCAATGACCGCAGTTGTTGACGAACTCTCTTTCCACGCGAAATCGGAAAGTGCTGGGCTTCATATTGGTTCAGTAGCAAGTGAAAGCTCTTATAAATATGGAGGACAAAAAGAATTCGAGTTTTATGTTGATGAATTATCGCGTGCTATTAAGCCCATCATTGTCAAAAAATGTGGAGAGCCTAATCAGTGGGGAAATTGGGCTGGCAATGTAGCTGCAATTGCACAAAATCATATTATTCGTCTTAAAAGCATACTCGCTGATAAAAAGAGTGAAGCCTTTCACGCTTTTGATGCCTTTCATAAAGAATTAAAGAACGGTTTAAATGACAGTATCGAGCAAGAGGATGCACTTGAGATGTTGGCGCAACACCTTGTGACACGTCCTATTTTTGAATCCTTGTTTGATGGAAATGAGTTTGTGCAAAACAATGCCATTTCACAAGCCATGGAAAAGATCTTAAGAGAACTTGATAAGATGAATATCAAAGACGAAGCCAAAGATCTTGAAAAGTTTTATCAAAGTGTAAAGGATGATACAGAGGGTATTATTGAAACGCGAGCAAAACAGAATCTTATTATCAAACTTTACGAAGATTTTTTTACCAAGGCATTCAAAAAGACAACAGATAAACTTGGGATTGTTTATACGCCTATTGAAATAGTTGATTTTATCTTACATTCCGTCAATGATGTTTTAGAGCAAGAGTTTGGACAAAGCTTAAGTTCTCGAGGCGTCTCTATTCTTGACCCTTTCACTGGAACGGGGACCTTTATTACACGGCTTTTACAATCCAAGCTCATCAAACCAGAGGATATGAAATATAAATTCCGTCATGATATTCATGCCAATGAGATTGTTTTGCTAGCCTATTACATAGCAGCGATTAACATTGAATCGACCTATCATAGTCTTATGAAAGGAGAGTATATTCCTTTTGAAGGAATTTGTTTAACTGATACGTTTTTGATGCTTGAAGAAAAAGATTTTTTTACACGCTATATGTTTGAGAATTCAGAGCGGTGTAAAAAACAGCAGGAAGTAGATATCCAAGTTATTGTTGGCAATCCTCCTTATTCAACAGGTCAAAAAAATGCTAATGACAATGCAAAGAATACCCCTTATCCCATATTAAATAACCGTATTCGTGAAACCTATGCTGCTCAATCTAAATCAATGAATACGCGAAATTTTTATGACAGTTATATTCGTGCTATGCGCTGGGCAAGTGACCGTATTGGTAATGCTGGGGTAATCGGCTTTGTTTCTGGCTCTGGTTACATAGAAAAATCGACAATGAATAGTTTACGAAAATCTTTAGCCAAAGAATTTACGAGTATTTATGTACTTAATTTACGAGGGGATCTTCGTAAAAATATGTTAAGCAATGGAGCTGCTCAAGAAGGTGAAAATGTTTTTGGTAGTGGTAGTATGACGGGCATTGCCGTGACGCTGTTTATAAAAAATCCCAATACTATTGGACCTTGTAAAATTTACTATCATGATATTGGTGATAATCAAACAAGAGAAAAAAAACTTAAAACAATTAAGGACTTTGGTAGTATTGATGGCATTACACGAAGTAAAAAAGATTGGCAAATAATCACACCAGATAAGCATGGTGATTGGATACGTCAACGTGATGACAGTTTTGAAACATTCTTAGCTTTAGGCGATAAGAGACCTCATGAGAAAAAACTCTTTGAGATTTATTCTTGTGGCATTACGACTAGTCGTGATGCTTGGGCATACAATTCAAGTCGTGCAATTTTAGCGAAAAATATGGGTAACATGATTGCCTTCTATAACAGTGAAGCAGAACGTTTTAATAATGCTTATGCGCACACTGACAGTAAATCACGTACAAAGGCTGTAGATAATTTTGTTAATTCAGATACAAGCAAGATAAGTTGGAGTTTGAATATAAAAAAACAATTAGCAAGAGGTCATATTTTAAAATTTGAAGAAGTCGGTTTTGTTCAAAGTTTATATCGTCCTTTTACACGACAGTGGCTTTATTATAATCGCATTTTTAATGAAGCAATTTATCAAATGCCTCGTATCTTTCCTGTAGAAAAAATGATCAAAAATACAGTGATACAAGTTTCTGCTATAGGGGCAAGAAGTGGATTTTCTGTTATTATGACTAAGGATCTACCTGATTTTCATGCAATAGATACAGGTCAATGCTTTCCACGCTATATTTACGAAGACACAACGGTCTCAAAAGATAAAAACAAAAAACAAACTCATTTATTTTTAATTTCTACAGAAGAAAGTAAAACAGCTGGTTTACAGAAGCGTGATGCCATTACTGATGAGGGACTAGAACATTTTAAAGCCGCTTATCCGAATGAAACCATAACAAAAGATGATTTATTCTATTATGTTTACGGTTTACTTCATTCGGAAGATTATCGCTCTCGTTATGCTGATAATTTATGCAAAGAATTACCTCGCATTCCTTGTGTAAAGAGTGCTGATGATTTTTGGAAATTTGTAACAGCAGGGCGTGAACTGGGTCATTTGCACGTGAATTATGAAACTGTAGAACCTTATCCAGTGACCTTTAAAAAGGGTAATCCAAAACAGACAGAGATCTCTAATCCCGAAAAGTTTTATTATGTAACTGAAATGAAATTTGCAAAAATTAAGAATAGTAAGGAAAAGGATAAATCAACTGTTTTTTACAATAGCAATATCACAATAACAGATATCCCTCTTGAAGCTTATGAGTATATCGTCAATGGCAAGCCCGCTCTTGAATGGGTTATGGGGCGTCAATGTGTTAAGACTGATAAAAAGAGTGGCATTGTTAATGATGCTAATCGCTATGCTGTTGAAACCATTGGCAACCCTGCCTACCCTCTAGAGTTATTTCAGAGGGTTATTACCGTAAGTTTAGAAACAATGAAAATCGTAAAAAAACTACCAAAATTAGAAATTAAAGAAACTGAATAACTTATAAAGCATGCTCACATAATGGGTATGATAAACTCATAAGGGGTATAGAACATAGCGATTAATCTATACCTCTCTTGTTAAGTTGATTACCTACCATCTTAAAAGGAGTGTTTATATGCGTTATTCTAAAAAGAAATCCCATCTTAAAGTGAATAGGCTTCTTTTGAATTGCCTTTAAAAGATTATATCGTAATCTAAAATGAGTGCTTTATGCTTTTCAAAAGCTTTGTTTAAAGAGAGTTATGTATATTCATTTTCTTATATTACTTATAGGTTTTGAAGGTGTAAAAACCGTCAAAACCCCCTCAAAACGTATATTATTAGTTGAATTTATAGGTTGTATTTTTATATAGGTTGTTTTTTTAAGATCTGTAAAATCTTAACCTATTGAAATATATTGATTTTAATTTTCTCTCATTTAAAAAAAATAATGGTGGTTTAACATTGCAATTTGAAAATAAAACCACCATACAAAGAAATTTACTTCAAATTATCTGTAATCCTTTTACAGAGGAATTCATAGAAGTTACTTGCATAATATTGTGGATCCTTGGGTGGAAAATCAAAATAGAGTGCACATTCTCCATTCTGAAATTGAGAATAATCGAAGAAAAATGTCTCTCCAAAATCGGTTCTACTAACAATAAGTTGCTGTGGCGTTGCAAAACCATTTTTTCTATAATTTAAGTTTTTATAAACAATATCATCACTACGAACAATCTCAAAGTTTGTATCATAAACGCTACATATTCCCTCACCACAAATTTCCCCTCTTCCATAGTTTTTTAAAAAACTTTTATAGGAAGACGTAAACTGCAAACCAAGAGTTTTCTCTGCTTTTTCAATCAGTGCATCATCAACTGCTTCATCTGTAGAGCCAAAATCGATACTATCGTTATATTTATCAACTAGTACTGCAACATCAGCTAAGGTATAGGTTTTCATAGATGATCCTCAAAACTTGCGTAACGCTCCATATTTCCCCTATCATTTGCCCCTCCTCCATAGTTTTTTCCAAAAGCTCTTGTAAAAAGGGATAGGTTGCGGAGTGGGAGTGTTCTCAATCTTTTCAATTGGTTGGTCTCCATCAGGTATCTCAACTCCCACGCTTTCTTTAATTCTTTTGCAAAGGAATTCATAAAAATTACTGGCGTAATATTCGCAATTATCCAATGGATACATAACATAGATTGGACATTCTCCATCCCGAAACTGCGTATAATCAAAATAAAAAGTCTCACCAAAATCTGTTCTACTTACGATAAGCTGTTCTGGTGTCGCAAAACCCCTTTTTCTATTATTTAAGTTGCGGAAAACAATATCACCAGCAGCAATACCTATTCCACAATCCCTATAAACGCTACAGATTTCATAACCTCCAATTTCTCCTCCTTTATAATTTTTTAAAAAACTCTTATAAGAAGATGTAAATTGTAAACCGAGAGCTTTCTCCGCCTTTTCAATCAGTAGATCATCAACTGCATCATCTTCAGTACCGAAATTGATAATATCATCATCATATTTATTCACTTTATCAATTAATACTGCAACATCATCTAAAGTATAAGTTTTCATAGATGATCCTCAAAACTTGCGTAACGCTCCATATTTCCTCTATCAATTTCACCTCTTCCATAGTTTTTTCCAAAAACTCTTGTAAAAAGGGATAGGTTGCGGAGTGGGAGTGTTCTCAGTCTTTTCAATCGGTTGATCACCATAAGGTATCTCAGCTCCCACGCTTTCTTTAATTCTTTTGCAAAGGAATTCATAAAAATTGCTAGCGTAATATTCGCAATCTTCAGATGGAAGCATGACATAAAGTGGGCATTCACCATCCCTAAACTGCGTATAATCAAAATAAAAGGTTTCACCAAAATCTGTTCTGCTAACGAAAAGCTGTTCTGGTGTCACAAAACCACGTTCTCTATTGAGTAAGTTTCGGTAAACAATATCACCAGCAGGAATACCTTCCCCACAATCTCCATAAATGCTAAATATTTCATCACCACCAATTTCTCCTCCTCCATATTTTTTTAAGAAAACTTTGTAAGAGGATGTGAATTGCAAACCCAAAGCTTTCTCCGCCTTTTCAATCTGTAAATCATCTGTTTCATTCTCTCTATCATCTTCAGTACCCAAATTGATAATATCATCATATTTATTCACTTTATCAATTAATACTGCAACATCATCTAAAGTATAGGTTTTCATAAATCTTCCCCTGCATGGTCCTTAATTCTTTTACAGAGAAATTCATAAAAATTACTTGCATAATAAAGGGGATCTCCAGATATTACCTCAAAATAGAGCGGACATTCACCATCCTGAAACTGAGAGTAATCAAAGTAAAATGTCTCACCAAAATCAGTTCTACTGACAACAAGCTGCTGTGATTTTGCTAAACCATTTTTCATTTCTGTTAAGCGATTATAGACAATGTCACCACCATAAACAGTTTCAAAGTCTACACCATAAATGCTAAAAATTTCCTCGCAACCAATTTCTCCTCCTCCATAATTTTTTAAAAAACTTTTGTAGGACGAGGTGAATTGTAAACCAAGAGTTCTCTCAGCCTTTTCAATCAATATATCATCAGGTGCATCCTCTGCAGTGCCAAAGTCGATAACATCCGGATACTTATTAATTAATTGTGCAACATCAGCTAAGGTATAGGTTTTCATAGATGATCCTCAAAACGTGCGTGATAAACGCTCCATATTTCCTCTATCAATTTCACCTCTTCCATAGTTTTTTCCAAAAACTTTTGTAAAAAGGTATAAGTTGCGGAGTGGGAGTGTTCTCAATCTTTTCAATCGGTTGATCACCTTCAGGTATCTCTTCTCCCACGTGTACTTTAATTCTTTTGCAAAGGAATTCATAAAAATTACTGGCGTAATATTCGCAATCTTCAGATGGAAGCCTGACATAAAGTGGGCATTCTCCATCCCGAAACTGCGTATAATCAAAATAAAAGGTTTCATCAAGATCATAACTCACAACGAGCTGTTCTGGTGTCGCAAAACCATGTTTTCTATCGAGTAAGTTTTGGTAAACAATATCACCAGCAGGAATACCTTCCCCACAATCTCCATAAAGGCTATAAATTTCTTCACCACCAATTTCCCCTCCTACATATTTTTTTAAAAAAACTTTGTAAGACGATGTGAATTTTAAATCCAAAGCTTTCTCTGCCTTTTCAATCACAAGATCATCAACCGCATTTTTTTCAGTACCAAAATTGATAATATCATCATCATATTTATTAACCTTATCAATTAAGACTGCAACATCATCTAAGGTATAGGTTTTCATCAATTATTCTCCATAAATTATTTTATAAGTCTCTGTTTTTTCTCTTTTCATCAATCGTAGAGCATTACTGCCGGTGCTCCTGTCCCCATCTGTTAAAATCTAGACCTATGATACCCCATCTCATATCGATTATTCCTCCTAAATTACTGTTTTTTTGTTCTCCATACCCATTAGCAAGTTTATACCAATATTCCTCTCTCTGCTTATCAAACTTTTTTCTATCTATGAGCGATTGATGTGTTTTTGGATTAGCATGAATAACAGAAGTATATTTTTTATGAAATTCATGGCTCATTTCTGCTAAGGGTCCATCAGGGGTTTGATTTAGGTGATGCAACTCAACAGACTTACCATCATATCCTATAGGTGCTCTTCTTGCTTTCATTCTATCAATATTAGTGCCCCACACTTTTTCCCCTTTTACCATCCAGTAAGAAATTCTGTTAGGATCAAACAAATCGTCTCTCCGATAAACTGTGTAGGTCTGTCCAAATTTGCTATCGGTAAATTTAGTGGGTTTCTTTTTTAACCAAAGCTTTTTTTCTTTAGCAGCGAGTTTAGTTAGTTCTTTCCTCGCCGCAAGTTTGTCAGGATCTCCTTGAGCTGCAAGTTCTGCAAGATTTTTCTTGGAAGCGAATTGGGCAAAATCTTTCCTAGCAATGAATTTAATCCAAGCCTTTTCGCCAAGCTTTATGCCTCCCTTGGCTGCTCCAGCAACTCCTGTCATTAGGGATGCTGTTTCAGTCAATAATTTTCCAAATTCAAGTCCAGCTTTAAAGGATCCACCAGCACCGGCTCGCTCATATTCCTCCTTCATTTTATTAATGCGATCTACATAGGACTGTCCAAGGGTCTGACCAATTGTCGCCAAAATCTCACCACTGCTGAAAAAATCTTTGAGCGCTTTCAAAGTCTCTTCGGGATGTTTGGCTAGTTGCCAAAAACCATCAACCGTATCGTATATTTCAGCCGGTACACCAGCTACTATACCAGCCCCAAAGCTTATACCTTGCCCTGTACTAATCGCAGACCACTTCGCAGACACTTCTGCTTCACATAAAAGGTCAGGACACTCCTTTAATTCTTTATTCATCTGGGCTATTTGAGCACTGCTGAGGTAGTTATTTTCAGCGGCATTACCTGCGGCATCAGCGCCGGCATCAACATTGCCACCGGCAAGGGCAGCGGCAACGCCCCCAGCAGCCCGTGCAACATCAATGGTGTGGTCTCT
>NZ_JBHIRG010000031.1:0-8588 GCF_042196965.1 Bartonella sp. AA83SXKL | reverse complement strand
CTTAAGGCTCTAATTCGAGTTAAGAAATGACCATCGATATATTCACAATCATCAATAAATTCGTATTTTTTTGCAGGCTCTTGTTGATTAACAGACGCGGTTTCATTTGCAATATTAGAGATAACGGGGGTGTTGTTTGAGATATTTTTCATAATTAAAACCTACATGTTTATATGTTTGTTATTGACAACCCTTTAAGGGCGTCGGGCGTTAACAAACACGGCATGTAGTCCGTTGCTTACACTTTTCCCATAAGGGTATTGTATGGTGTAAGCACACCCGACAAAATCATCATATATGCTAATTAAAGCATAAAAGATAGCCAGTTTTTAAAAGCTTTGGAAAGATTGTATCGTAATCTATCCGCTACATGTTTAGTGTTTGTTAATCACTTGATTATTTGTGTAACAAAATACGTATTTATTGTCAAATAATATTTCTATCTTTTTGATATTTTTTCTTATTTTTTAAATACGTTGTGTATTGATAATATCTTATGCTTATTAATTTCTTCTTTTATATTTATGTGCTTTTAAAGCTATATTATATGTTTTATGAAACGATTGCGTTATTTTCTGAATCTATACATTTATAATATTTAGAAACGCTCTCATAATGCGTATTTTAAACTTTATAACCTATCAATTTTGTTACTAAATGAATTTTAAATTTTTTGTGAATTTTGTTTATAAGGGGCTTTAATTTAAACGACCTTAATAGCACCGCGCTCTTATAACAAATGCTTTCATTTGCATTTTTGCTTTCTCTATAGTTGTTATGTTCTTTATAGCCATGGCATCATTTTTCATGTTCATAAGAGAAATGATAAATAGGATATATGATAATTGTGATTTATAGACCGTTATGAAAACACTTATGAAAACATCTCAATAGAAACTGATCATTATAGAGATGAGCAAAATCCCTTTTAATAAACTTTTGTCATTTTTGTCAGTTCTTTTTAGAACCTATATCATTTTTTTTAAATGAGAGAAAATTAAAATCATTATATTTCAATAAGTTAAGTTTTATCAATTTTTCAAAATACAACTTATTAAAACAGCCATAACAAATAAATACAACTGTAAATATATATTTGTCAGTTTATGTCAGTACATTGAATCGACAAAAGTGATCATTTAGTGAATGATTAAAACATGTCTTATGAGAGTATGTGATCTTTTAAAGCCTTTCAAAAGAAAGGGATTATAATCATAATAAATGCTATCAAGATCCTTATGGTTATGAGTTTTGAAGGGGTTTTGAGTTTTGAGGGTTGCTGCTATTATGTAAAAAAACGATAAAAAGTAAAAACGTTATTTTTCAATATGTTAAGATTTTACAGACCTTTAAAAAACAACCCATATTGATAACACAACCTATAAATTCAACTAATAATATACGTTTTGAGGGGGTTTTGACGGTTTTTACACCTTCAAAACCTATAAGCAAAATGAATATACATAACTCTCTTTAAACAAAGCTTTTGATAACAATAAAGCACTCATTTTAGATTACGGTATAATCTCTTAAAGGCAATGTAAAAAAATCTAATTCACTTTAAGAGTGGATTTCTTAAATTTTGCAAAACAATCTAAAAAAATTATTTAAAAGTTCAAATCGTATCTTTAATTTGAATTATAAATACATTATTAGACTTTTGCATTAATCAAAGGTTTATGATGATGAAGTTTTTTATTTTACTTTGTTTGTTAATACTCACAGCTTGTGGTCCTATAACACATTTGAACGGAATTGTTGATCCAAACTACAAGGGACGATTTCAAACGAAAAAGGTGGTCATAGGAGGTGTTGGCATGTCTATTTCTGAGCAAAAAGCACTTGAAGACACCTTTGAGAAATCGCTTGCTAAATACAATGTACAGATATTGAGAGGATTAGAACTTTTCCCTCTAACTCGTAATTATTCCTATAACGAGAAAGAGGAAATTATAACAAATAAAGGCGCAGATGCACTCCTAATAGTTAGCGTTGATAATCGTGCTATATCGCAGACATATATCCCGCCAACGTATCATCCGGGAACCTCTACAAGTACTATTTCGGGATTTGGAAACTTTGCTACCATAGAAACTGAGACGACACCAGGTTATGTGACCGGTGGATATAATATTAGTAAGCCCGCCATAAGTGTTAGTGTTTATCTTATTCACCATACAAAAAACAAAGAAACCATATGGCTAGCAAAAGGCTATAGCGATGGAAATGCTTTTGCATCATTTTCTAATCTCATAGTAAGCGTTGCTGAAACAACTGTTGAAAAACTAGCCAAAGAGGGGCTTATAGTCCCAAAGTAGAGTTAGGAAAATAGCAGCATAATCACGAATTTTAGCCACAAGGTCGATGTTAATAAAGCTATCATTTTAGATTACGGTATAATCTTTTAAAGGCGATGTAAAAAAATCTAATTCTATTTAAGAGTGGGTTTCTTAAAAGTCTTAAAGCAATCCCAATAAGAGTGTTTAAAAGTACAAAGCCTTATTTTTAGAATAACGCATATTAGGATTGTATCTAATCAACTTAACAAAAGAGGTATAGATTATGGTTATAAGATTCTATACCCCTTTGTGAGTTTAGCAAGCCAAGTCTATTCAGTTTCTCTAATTTCTAATTTTGGTAAGTTCTTAACGATTTTCATTGTCTCTAAACTTATGGTAATAACCCTCTGAAATAACTCTAGAGGGTAGGCAGGGTTGCCAATGGTTTCAACAGCATAACGATTGGCATCATTAACAATGCCACTCTTTTTATCAGTCTTAACACATTGACGCCCCATAACCCATTCAAGAGCGGATTTACCATTAACGATATACTCACAAGCGTCAAGAGGGATATCTGTTATTGTGATATTGTTATTATAAATAACAGTGGTTTTATCTTTCTCTTTACCTGCTTTTGCGAATTTCATTTCAGTCACGTAATAGAATTTTTCTGGATTAGAGATCTCTGTAACTTTTGGATTACCTTTTTTAAAGGTTACGGGATAAGGTTTTACAGTTTCATAATTCACGTGCAAATGATCCAGTTCACGCCCTGTTACAACAGAGTTCCGTTTTCGTATAAGGGGTTTAAGTCTCTTCAAAAGAATTAAAACGAAGCTTATTAAATCCATTTTGAATGAATTGAGAAAAAATGCAGAAAAATGCTAAAAAAGCCGATAATTTTTTCAAAAGTTTTTTAAATGCTGTTTATACGCAGCCCATGAGAGAGATCAGATCAGCAAAATAGTGAAATTTGCTGTTTATTTTATGGAAAAAGACAAATGAAGCATGTGCTTTTAAAATATCATAATGATTATTTTGATAGATTTTATGAGTCACTAAAATAATCTAGTTTGTTAGTTCAATTTACAGACACAAACTGACAAATATATATTATTGATTGTATTTAAGGTTGTATTATCGATATAGGTTGTATCGTTAAAATTCTAACATATTGAAATATAATGTTTTTAATTTTCTCTCATTTTAAAAAAATAATATAGGTTCTAAAAAGAACTGACAAGACTGACAAAACTCTTCTGATAAGGTCACTCAGATCATTTGCTTTTGGAAAAAAGTTCCTTGATGAGAATGCCATAAAAAGAGTTTTGCGTGGTTGTCTTAAAGACTTCAAAAGAGATTTCTTTATTGTTTTATGCTGTTGTTTTTAACCAAAGGATTCCATTCATACCGTCTATCAGGACGCCGACCTAATTCATTCCCCTCTATAGGAAATTCACGAATATAGTTACAACGACATAAAAGCTCTAAAGCTTGCTTAACGGCTCCATTGTCTTTTAAAGATCTCCAACACCGTCTATAGATATCTCTTGCCGTAAAAACATTGGGTAAAAGATCACAGCGCTCTACAATTAATTTTGCACGCTCTGCTGTTAATGTATCATTCGCCGCATAAAGACGTTTTGCATGACTTATCAGATATTCTTCCCAATATAAGGCTCTCTCAAGGGCATCTCTATTGATTTCAAAACGCCCCCCTTCACTCAATTCAAAAATCAATGCAAGGGTTGGTATGGTTTTATTCATTTTCAAAAGATGCGCTTGTAAACTTGATGAGAAATGACCTCCTTTGATTGTTCTTTGAAAATTTTCCCACCATACACGAAACATTTCTTGAGCTTCAGCAGAAAAGCGTATGGTAATAGGGTGTTTTGGTGATCCTAATGGTTTATCATAAAGAGAACGAAAAATTCCTTGATAACTTTCCCATGCCTTTTGATTGGGAGGTCTATCAACCCATAACCGCTCTTTTCGTTCATCGGGCCACACCAGCATTTGAAACCGTTGCAATAAGCCGTCATTATTTGTTCCATGGTGCATTGCTTGAATAATGGGAATAATCCGTGAAGGTTGAATGCCCCCAATAATGGAAATGGTTGCATTGGGAATAAAAATGGTTCCACGTCCTATACGGTCATAGGTGTATGATTTTTTGCCATTAAAAGCTGTTAGATAAAAAGAACGGTCTGATTGATATTCCTTCCGTTCCAAATCGGATAAAAAACCAGATAATTCATCACGAACCAACAAGAGACCACGGGGGTTTTCTTTTAACAATTCCCCAAGCTTTTCGACGGTCACATCGTTGACAATAAGACGTCGTTTATTAAGCGTGTCATCTTCCTCACTTTCTTTATGTTCAAGAGATTGAGAAAGAAGAGCAAGGGCTTGTTCCTCGTCTTGATCTTTGAGTGCTTTGTAGGCTTGTTTTTTCTTTTCTCTTTTGTCTAATTCAATAAGAATATCTTTTGTTTCTTGCTGTTTTTTCTTCTTTAACCATTCTTGATGCCATTCCTCTTGAAAAACATCAAGAGGTGCTAAAGCAGCTTCCATGGTATCTGTTTTCATAGTTGAAGGTTCCCCCACAATGGCACCCCAGAGATTAGGAACAATTTTCCAATTGGCATGTTGTTTTGGAGAAACCCGCACGCCATTTCCAATGACAGCAGACAATCCACATAAAGCAGAAACAGCAACAAAATCGATAGAAGATTGTTGAATATCAGCAACGTCATAAACATAGTTTATTAATGGTGTTGGAAGCAGGAATATTTTAAAAGGCTCGACGGGTAAGAGAGCCGTAGCAATCGGTTGTAATTGCCCCCAACCATTTTGTTGCAAGGCTTGTTCATAAGAAATGGCTTTTAAACAAGTATTTTCGTTTAAAGAGACATTATCGTTATCATTGACGGGAGTATTTTCATTATTGTTTTGTAAATTACTATCTTTCATAGTTTCCCTCTTTTAAGAAAGTAATACGTTATTAAAATCAGTTCCTTTTGGAGCTTGCATCATAAAGACCTCAAAGCCTTGGCTATAAGCACGTGCAGCTAGGTTAAAACCTGCTTTACGCCCCGCATCATCGCCGTCCATTGCAATTGTCAGACGTCCTTTTGTAGGGGGTAAATTCACACGCATCATGCCACTGGTTGAAAGAGAAGCCCATAAATTAACGGGCTCTGATAACAACCCAGACAAAAGAGCCAGACCGGTTTCAATGCCTTCACAAATGACCAGATGTTTTGGATTGGCTTGGCTTAAATGCACCCCACCACCCGTTACAGATCCCAACATGGCTTTTGCTGGTTTCTGATCTGTTTTGCAGCCATTGTCTTTTAAAAAGGTTCTATGAATGGCAAAGGAACCAGCCCCCTTAACAAGAGCAACCAACGCGGGCAATGTACCCCCAGAGGGGTGTGGACATTTGCTATGAAAACGTAAATCAGCAGGCAAATCACATGTAATACCCCGCATACGTAAATAGGTTTCTGCTAAAGTATTTTTGATTGGTTGGCTTTGTTGCCAAATTGCTCTTTCTGCTTTCCTTTTTGCTTGTTTGAGATCAGCACAAAACTGTTTTGAGAAAGAGAGCGTCTGATCATAAGCTTGTTTTCCAAGCAATCCAATTCTAATAAGCGCTTGTATGATCTCTCTAAAAGAGCAGCCAGCATAACAATAGAGTAAAAGACGCCCATCATGTCCATTGGCAAGGGATAAGCTAGGCAGCCTATCATCATGAGCAGGGCAACGGGCTGTTCCATAACGCCCATGCCAAACCCCGCGCAAGGCACGTGTGATACCTTGCGCATTCTTAAAAGAACACATCATTTTTAATCCTATAACGTTGCGTCATAGGACGGATTGTGCTATCTCTAGGGTGATGAGTTTGAGAAAGCCTTGTCCGTCCTTACGTGACAAGGTTTTTTTATGCCGCGTCATTTTGACGTTGCTGTTTTGCTTGTTCGATTACATTCAAAAGATCCGATTGTAACCAACGGGATAAAAAACCAAATTTTAAAGGTTTTGGGAGAGAGCCATTGGTAACATGACGGCGGAATGTTGAGACACTCATATGAAGCAATTTTGCACTTTCACGGTCTGTCAAAAGAATATCATTTTCTGTCATACTAAAATCCTTTCTATCAAAAAATGGTAACAAATCATAACTATTTATTAACCACATTTTGGTTCATTTAGAAAGATGTTTTATTCATAGAAAACAATATTTTATCATATAATTTGTGATGTGATAATTTATGACTCTTATTGAGAAAGAATGAGAGAGAAGAGAGAGAAAGTTATCCACAGATCATGGGGTTATTCACCCCATATCTTAAGATTGACCAGTGACATAAGCCGCCCATTTATCCATATAAACACGGCGCTGTTCTAGATAGTCCGTACGACGATAAGCACGCTCTACTTGTCCTCCGACTGTATGACTTAGAATAGTTTCAGCAACCTCATAGGAAGCATCGGTTGTTTCAGCAAGCCAATTGCGTAAACTAGAACGAAAACCATGCGGGCATGCTTCAATTTTATTTTTTCTCATATACCAAGCCATCATCGTATGTGAAAGAGGACCGCGACCGGTAGGAGAAAAAAGAAAATCACTTTTAGAAATACAACGAGCTTGTTCAATAATTTTCAGCGCTTCTTTTGATAAGGGGACGCGAAATTCTGTTGTAGTATCACGCTTTCCTTTCATATTTTCAGCAGGAATTGTCCAGACATCATCTTCAATTTGACCTTCACGAATATGACGCAAAGGAAAAGTACGAACTCCTGTCAAAATAAGCAAACGCAAAGCCAGTTGTGTTAGGATTGTTGTTTGGCAAAGTGTTTTATAAAAGGCAGGGACCTCTTTCCAATCCATTGCGGGCATGTTTTGCGTTTTATGACGTTGTTTGCCTAAGAGAGCACGTGCTTTTTCTGTTGCTTGTAAATCAACATCCAATCCTAGTGCAGCCGCATGTTTGAGACATATATTAAGACGATTAAGAGCTCTATTAGCTGTTCCAGCTTTTGTATGCCAGATAGGAGCAAGAGTATTGCGTATCTCAGTTTGGGTAATTTCTGAAACGGGTAAACAGCCTAATTTGGGGAGAATATGAAGACGTAATGGTAAAAACCAATGTCCGTCTTTTCCATCCCCTTTTAATTCAGCTTTACGACTTTCAAAAGCATCCATGGCAATATCTTTTAAATAATGGAGATTGCTTATTGCTTCACGCTTTTGTTTATTGCGTTCTTTAATAGGGTCACGACCCTCATGCAAAACAGAACGCCATTGATTTGCCAATTCACGCGCTTTTTTTAAAGAAACGTTTCGCAATGCCCCCAAGCCCATTTCACGACGGCGCCCATGAATGGTATAACGGTAAATCCATTGAGCACCTCCATCTTTACGCTTGTGAAGTAACAAGCCGGCACCATCGTTATATTTGCCAGCCCCTAATGTTGCAACAGATCTTGCATTAAGACGGTTCATAAGAGCCATTTTAAGTCCTTTCTTATACAAATTTTATCCACACACTCATCCCACTTGCTATGTGCAAACGAGTGGTTTTGATTGATTCAATATAAACAGATTTGAAATAAGAGAATCTTACGTTATTCGGGTCTTTAACTCAATATGAATAACGCTAGATTATCATTATAAATCAATAGCTTGTCACCAGCTGACAAGCTTACGAAACAAACCTTCTGTTGACAGATCTGATGCGTTATGTTCTTTTTCTAAATGCTCTTCATCATCCATCATTCTGCCATCCATGACGTGCTCTCATAAGTTTCTCTACCGCTATAAGCTGGTCTCTTCTGTTTCTGCACCGGCTGTTCATAACCCACACACATCAAGCCAAAGGCATCCGCACCATGACTGGACCAATCATGCTCAGCGCCTAAACCAATATTACGCTTCTCATCCCATTTCTCATGATACCAATTCAGTGCTTTACGACCCGCTACGGTTGTCTCTTCGTTAAACCATACTGAAGGTAAAATACGTCGCACCGCCTCTATACGCATCTTAACCGCCCCTGCTCCCTGATTGGGAACAACCTGTGTTTCAAAGCCCGCATCATTTAAAGCACTTTCAAAACTCACATTGTGCACACGGTCTCTGGTCGCACCGTCATGAGGCAAAACCATCAATGCCTTCTCATAACCGTTTTGACGCAACCAGCCTACATGCTCTGATAGCGGTTGTCCCTGTGCTTCGTAATAATTAAGCACTCTAATTTCTCGCCCCACAAACTGTGCTATCCATATCGCCGTGGCATC
>NZ_JBHIRG010000030.1:0-9494 GCF_042196965.1 Bartonella sp. AA83SXKL | reverse complement strand
AGAGACCACACCATTGATGTTGCACGGGCTGCTGGGGGCGTTGCCGCTGCCCTTGCCGGTGGCAATGTTGATGCCGGTGCCGATGCCGCAGGTAATGCCGCTGCAAATAACTTTTTGGGTAGTGCACAACGCGCTCAGATGAAGAAAGAGTTAGAAGAGTGCCCTGATGATCAGTGTCGAAGAGATGTTAACGAAAAATGGTTCGAGATTAGTGAAGAGCAAGATAGAATTTTTGAGATAGGTTTTGCGAAGGGTACGATTTTTGGTGTCGCCAAAGCAATAGGAAGCGAAATATCTGAGACAGCTCATGACGTTAAAGAATTAGGTCTGGCAATAGGAAACAGTTCAGTTGATGAGATCTCTCAAAATATTCTTCAAGGCATTGGAACAGCAACATCTTGGGCCACGAGTGGGCATATGTTGGATGATGTCTGGGAAGGAGCTGGTCAATTCTGGGGAGGAGTTAAGGATTCCTTTTGGGGGCATATAGATCACATACATGAAACAATGGAGAAAGGAGGGGATGGCGCATTCAGTGCGGGTTTTGAATCTGGTGAAATGTTAGGTAAACCATTAGGAGATGTGGCTTATATAGTGGGTTCTACAGTGCTTACTGACGGTGCTGTTTCAGCAGCCAAGGGAGGCGTAAAGCTTGCGAACAAGCTTGTAGAAAAAGATATCATCAAATTTGCATCTAAAGCTGAAGAAGCGGCTATAACAGGAGCAACTAGTTCTGAAGTAAATACTGCTCATGTGGGAAAAGAAATCGCACAATCGCTAGAAAAAATGAGCGATGAAGCTATTGCAACTCAATATTTGGGGCAAGAGAGAAAGTTCTGGTCAAAACCTATTGAGGTTGAGTTTGAAATAACTAACAAGGGAGAAAAAATTACTCAGACAAACAAAGTCTATCAGAGAGATGATCTGTTTGATCCTAACCAGATTGTTAGTTGGACAGTAAAAGGAAAAGAAGTAAAAGGTACAAATATTGAAAGGATGAAAACAGGAAGAGCACCTCTTGACTTTAATGAAAATCCCATTGAATTGCATCATATGCTGCAAACACATGATGGTCCCATAGCAGAGGTTACAAATGCGTTTCATAATAAACATAATTCTGTTATTCATATTAATCCTAATACAATGGGATCAGCTATTGACAGAGACCTATTCGATAAATGGAGGACGAAATACTGGAAGGAACGTGCTAAAGATTATGAAAAGAAAGATATAGCAACTAAAAAATAATAATTTATGGAGAACAACCTATGAAAACTTATACTTTAGCTGATGTTGTACAATTAATTGATAAAGTAAATAAATATGATGATGAGATTATCAATTTTGGTACTGCAGAGGATGCAGTTAGTGATGTACGGATTAAAGAGGCAGAAAAAACTCTCGGTTTACAGTTTACAACTTCTTATAAGGATTTTTTAAAAAATTATAAGGGAGGAGAAATTGGTTATGAGGAAATTTTTAGCATTTATAACGCAAGTTTTGAGGATCATCCTGCTGGTGATATTGTGCATAAAAACTTATATCATAGGAAACATGGTTTTGCGACATTAGAACAGCTTGTTGTCAGTAGAACTGATTTTGGTGAGACATTTTACTTTGATTATACTCAGTTTCAGGATGGTGAATGCCCACTCTACGTCAAGATTCCATCTGGAGCGTCACATTATTATGCAAGTAATTTTTATGAATTTCTCTGTAAAAGAATTAAAGAGCACGCAGGGGAAGATTTGTGAAAACCTATACCTTAGCTGATGTTGCAGTACTAGTTGATAAATATAGCGATAGTATCGATTTTGGTACTGCTGATGATGGAGTTGATGATGTACTAATTGAAAAAGCAGAGAAAACTCTCGGTTTGCAGTTTACAACTTCCTACAAGAGTTTTTTAAAAAATTACGGAGGAGCGGAGATCTGTGGTGAGGAAATATTAAGTGTTTATAATACAAATTTTGAAATTGCTCGTAGTGATGATATTGTTTATTATCATATAACGGATGTAGAAAATGGTTTAGCAAAACCACAGCAGCTTGTTGTGAGTAGAACTGATTTTGGTGAGACATTTTATTTTGATTACTCTCAGTTTCAGGATGGTGAATGTCCGCTCTATCTTAAGTTTCCACCTAGCGATCCCCAGTATTACGCAAGTAATTTTTATGAATTTCTCTGTAAAAGGATTACAGATAACTTGAAGTAAATTTCTTTGTATGGTGGTTTTACTTCCGAATTGCAATGTTAAACCACTATTTTTTCTTTTCAAGAATGCAGGTATCGTTAATATTTTTAAGGGGGATCATCTATGAAAACCTATACCTTAGATGATGTTGTAGTATTAATTGATAAAGTGAATAAATATGATGATGAGATTATCAATTTTGGCACTGCAGAGGATGCGCCTGATGATATATTGATTGAAAAGGCTGAGAGAACTCTTGGTTTACAACTCACCTCGTCCTACAAAAGTTTTTTAAAAAATTATGGAGGAGGAGAAATTGGAGGTTATGAAATTTTTAGCATTTATAACGCAAGTTTTGAAGATAATCCTGCTGGTGATATTGTTTATTATCACTTAACAGATATAAAAAATGGTTTAGCAAAACCACAGCAGCTTGTTGTCAATAGAACAGATTTTGGTGAAACCTTTTACTTTGATTATACTCAGTTTCAGGATGGAGAGTGTCCGCTCTATCTTAAGTTTCTACCTAGCGATCCCCAGTATTACGCAAGTAATTTTTATGAATTTCTCTGTAAAAGAATTAAAGAGCACGCAGGGTAATGACGATGCAAACCAAAGATGCAACAGAGATTTTAAAAAGACTTGGCTGGGAGCCCCATCGCGATGAAATGGGTGATATGTTTGCTTATTATCACCTCCCCGATCGCATAGTGCGTATTCATTATGGTGTCATAGATTATGGACGGGATAGCGGAAGATTGTGGGTTTCTGTCAGTCTTACTACTGCTGCTTATTGTCTTGGCTGTGAATATGCTAACGGTAAAGAATCTCAACCTCAATATGAGGCTATGCTGATTTCTTCAGAAGAGAATTTTGGAGTTACAGCACTAGAATTTTTTGAAAACCACGTTAAGGTAGCTTTAAATAAAGTGTTAGTTTGGGCGCACGCACAAGATATTGAGAAAAAATTACGTGAAAAAGCTGCTAATCATTCTCTCGTTGCAAAGGCTCTACTCGGCGATACCGAAGCTTTAAGGAATTACAAACCTACACCTCAATTATATACACCAGAGTTTTCTGATTATGAAAAGATGACACAGGTTGAGCGCGTCATCTTTTTTGCTGAAGCTTATAAAAATAATGAATTGGATGACATTTTAGCACGCAAAAAACCGAAACAGCGTTTGATGAGTCTTACAGCAGCAACGCGCATTCTTAAAACCCAAGGGTGGTTTGTTACGGAACCTGGGAAAATGTGGTTAGTTTTGCCCGACCGCTTCATTCAATTTGATTTTGGTTTTATACGTCTTCCAAATGATGATTACAATGTTCATCTTGAAGCAGAGATCTCCAACGAAGATATTTCTGTAGCTTGCCATTATATTCACGATAGTAGAAAATGTAGGCAGATATCAGCTACAAATATTTATCAGTCTTTTAATACGATTGGGGGAGGGGTTTTTAGTGGTGTTGATAAAGGGATTGATATTCGTGTAGAGACATTAAATGAGCAGGAGCTTATAAAAATTTCTGAGCGGATAATACAATGGGCACGCGCCCAAGATTTACAAGCATCAATAGAAAGCAAAACACGTGTTCAAAAGTATAGCTACAATATAGATATAGTCTGGCATTTGGCTTGTTTAGCGTTGACAGGTCGAATTGATATCCTGAAATCTTATAAAAATTTTTTAGAAGCTGGTACGATTTCTGAACATTTGGATGATGATGAAGTAGAAAAATATGTTAACCATGCCGTTGAATTTGCTGAAGAACATCTGAAAATCCTTAATGAGCGAGAAGCAGCAGAAGCACATCTTGGTCCGAAAGCTTTGATTACTTTCAATAAGGTTGCTGAGCAATTAAAAGAAATGGGTTGGACAGTTTATCGTGATAAAAACTATGATCGTAATACCTATTTTATCAGTAAAGACCGTATCATCAATATAATGTACAGTCTTCAAAGTGATGAAGAAGAGCCAATTGTTGCATTTAAGGCTTCCCTTTCAACACTTGGCTTTTCCACTGCTCATAGAGAGATTTTCTATAATATGCCTCAATATATAGCCCTCAAAGAAGCAGAAGAAGTTTATACAGTTTCTAGTACTGAATTGGATAGAGGCAAGCTAAAGGAGATTTGTACAGATATACTTGAATGGGCTGATCGACAAAATGTGAATCAAATCATCTATGATTATGCGGCTTTTTCCCCAGACAGTGAACTTGATCTTGTAGCGCGTCACCTTATTGCGCTTGTTTTGATTGGGGATGTTGAAAAGCTCAAATCTTATAAGGAGAATTTTAGAAAGGGAAATTCTTTAGGTTTTGTGGAAGAAATCTCAAAATATAGAATTGATAATCTCCTCACTCTTGCACGGGGTTATCGAGCAGGTTTTCCGAAAAATGCACCGATTTTGAGCTTGGATCCGCAAATAGCATCTGTTGCTTCTAAAACAACTTCTGTTGAAGTGGCAGAGGAAGTGGACGAAGTGGATGACAATGATGATCGTCTCACCATGGAAAGTGCTCATGCACTTTTGAAAAGCTTAGGTTGGTCAACCGAGAAAATCAATGAGAATGATCATATGGCAAGCTATCAATTGGCTGATCGTGAAGTAGACATTCTTTATAACGACGAAATTGCCAAAGATTGTCCGCAATTTGATAGCGCCTTTTTGATTAGCACGGGCATTCTTTCCGCTGCTTGTAAATTCATTGATCCTACCTACACGGAAGATATTCCAGATATACAGCTTAATTTTGAAGCCAAGGGATTGGAAATCTTTGAACCAGAGATCACTACGGATCGTTTAACACAGGCGCTTGATGATGCGCTAGAATGGGCGGTAACAGACATTGACCTTTCTAAAAGGCTACGCTCTGATTATGGCACTGCTCCTTGGGAAAAAGGCGCCACGTCTAAAGCAAACGATACGGATTATGCTTTACTTCATCTTGGCGCTCTTGCTTTATTGGGTGATGTTGAGACCTTACAATCTTATCAGCAAAGCTTTACGGCAGGTGATCACCTAGGCTTTGACGAGAGCATCAACAAAACCCACCTTGAACGTGCATTAGCTTTAGCCAAAGAAGTAGCAAAGGTGAAGCAAGTGAGCTACGCTTTGATTGAACGGGTAGCAAAAGATTTTGATGATCACTCAGAGCTTTCTAGCGAGGAATAACCTCGCTCTTGGAAGGAGAGTTTATTTAAGTCTATTTAGAACAAAGAATAAATTGATTATTTTGAAAAAATTGAGGGGATTATGAATCATGAAATGGATAAAGAAAAAAAGTATGGGGGAAGCTGAGCCGGTGGAATTTAAAAGTCAAAAAGTTTATCAGGAAGATGAACTGTTTGAGCCCGAAACAGTTTCTTCTTGGAAAGAAGAAGGACAGATAGTAACGGGTACAAATGTGGAAAGAATGGTATCAGGAAGAGCACCTATTGGAGTCGATTTTAGACCTATTATGTTACATCCTGTGACACAAGAACAAGATAGTCCTCTCGTTGAGGTTCTCTACTCATTTTATCAAGGCAGGAGTTTGGTTGCTCCTATGAATCCAAAGACAAATTTTATCAGAAAAGTTATTTGTTGGATTTCAAAAAAAATTCCTAAGTAGGAAAAAAGAAAGAGTAATTATTGCAAATATTGAAATAATATCCCTAAAAGGCGCTCTCTAAACTTTAATGATCACCCCCTTTAATTCCATCATATATTGTAAATGCGAGATGATTGTACAGAGACAGATGAGAAAAGAGCTCCGTCAAGAACATATCTCTTATGATTTTATCAATCTCATCTCAATTCCATTGGCTATAGTAGAAAAAGATTGATCATTAGGAACACTCATTATGAGTAAAAACACGCTGTGACTTATGGAGAAAAATTTATGAAAAGTTATACTTTATCAGATGTTGCACAATATGTTGATATGCATAGTCATGTTATTAATTTTGGTACTCAAGATAATGCCCCTGATGATGTACGGATTAAAACAGCTGAGAACACTCTTGGTTTACAATTTACCTCTTCCTATAAGAATTTTTTAAAAAATTATGGAGGAGGAGAAATTGGAGGTGAAGAAATATTCAGTATTTATGAAATCTGTGCAGGTATTCCTGCTGGTGATATTGTTTACCGAAATTTGCTCGATAGAAGAGATGGCTTTACGTCCCCCAAACAACTTGTTATCTGCACAACTGATTTTGGTGAAACCTTTTATTTTGATTATACGCAGTTTCGGGATGGTGAATGCCCACTCTATCTCAAGTATACATCTGAAGATTCCGAATATTACGCAAGTAATTTTTATGAATTTCTCTGCAAAAGAATTAAAGAGTATGCAGGGGAAGATTCATGAAAACTTATACCTTAGATGATGTTATACAACTAGTTGATAAATAGGATAATTGCGATTTATTTCTTGTTATGAAAACATCTAAAAAGAGATTGATCATTATAAAGATTAGCAAAATCCCTTTTAATAGACCGTGTCAGTGTTGTCAGTTCTTTTTAGAGCCTATATTATTTTTTTTAAATGAGAGAAAATTAAAATCAATCTATTTCAATAGGTTAGTATTTTAATGATACAACCTTTATTAAAAGACAACCCATAAATTCAACTCACAATATATATTTGTCAGTTATATGTCAGTAAATTGAACTGACAAAATAGATTATTTTAGTGAGTGATTAAAATGTGCTTTATGAAAAGCATATAATCCTTTAAAGCCTTTCAAAAGATAGTTTGTAACTCATAAGAAATGCTATCAAGATCCTTATGGTTGTTAGTTTTGAAGATTTTGAGTATTTTGAGGGTTCCTTTTACTCCCCTTTATATATTTTTTTCAATAAAAAAATAAAAGTTATTATATTTCAATATATTAGCATTTTAGAGATACAGTCTATATTAAGATGCAACCTATAAATACAACCCATGGTATATTTTTGAAGGTATTTTGAGGGTTTGAGAAACATTCAAAACCTATAAGTAATATAAGAAAATGAATATACATAACTCTGTTTAAACAAAGCTTTTGAAAAGGATAAAGCTATCATTTTAGATTACGGTATAACCTCTTAAAGGCAATGTAAAAAAATCTAATTCTATTTAAGAGTGGGGTGGGTTTCTTAAAAGTCTTAAAGCAATCCAAATAAGAGTATCTAAAAGTGCAAGTTTCTTCTTTTTAGAATAACGCATGATAAATTATCCTTTTAAAGATTGTATGTAAGCTATTTATAAAGGGGGGATAGAACCTATAGGTATAAGACCTTATATCCCTTTGTGAGTTTAGCATGCCAAGTCTATTCAGTTTCTCTTATTTCTAATTTTGGTAGTTTTTTCACGATTTTCATTGTTTCTAAACTTACAGTAATAACCCTTTGAAACAATTCTAAAGGGTAGGCAGGATTTCCAACGATCTCAACAGCATAACGATTGGCATCATTAACAATACTACTCTTTTTATTTATTTTTACACATTGACACCCCATAACCCATTCAAGAGCAGGCTTGCCATTTACGATATACTCATAAGCTTCAAGAGGGATATCTGTCATGATGATATTGCTGTTGTAGATAACAGTTGATTTATTCTTTTCCTTACTATTCTTAATTTTTGCGAATTTCATTTCAGTCACATAATAGAATTTCTCAGAATTAGAGATGTCAGTTAATTTTGGATTACCCTTTTAAAGGCACGGAATAAGATTCTACAGTTTCATAACTCACGTGCAAATGACTGAGTTCACGCCCTGTTACAACAGAGCTCCGTTTTCATATGAGGGGGTTAATTCTTATCAAAAGAATCAAAACGAAGCTTATTAAATCCATTTTGAGTAAATGGTGAAAAAAATGCAGAAAAATGCGAAAAAACGGATAAATTTTTTTCAAGAGGGTTTTAAAGGTACTTATCCACAGCCCATGAGAGAGATCAGATCAGCAAAATAGTGAATTTTGCTGTTCGTTTCACGTGTTCATCAAGACAAATGAACTATGTGCTTTTAAAATATCATAATGAGTATTTTGATAGGTTTTATGAGTCACTAAAATAGTCTATTTTGTCAGTTTAATTTACTGACACAAACTGACAAATATATATTATGGATTGTATTTAAGGTTGTATTGTCGATATAGGTTGTATCATTAAAATGCTAACATATTGAAATATAATGTTTTTAATTTTCTCTCATTTAAAAAAATAATATAGGCTCTAAAAAGAACTGACAACACTGACAGCACTGGACAAAACTCTTCTGTTCAGATCATTATCTTTGGAGAAAGGTTGCTTAATGCGCTGTACAGAGAGTTTTGCCTATTTGAGTAGAAAGTTTTAAAAGAGATTTCTTATTGTTTTATGCTGTTGTTTTTGACGACAGGATGTGCTTGATCGCATGATGTCTCGTTTATATGCGTGTTGAGTGGCTTAGAGGAGCTGGAGAGTGAATTTATCTCTAATTATTGATAAATATATTGTAGCATTAAACTGGGGATATTAATGTATTAACCATTGACGGGCTAAACAGTTTTGTTTAGAGGTTTTTCCATAGAAATGTGGGGGAGAGATCTTCAGCAGTTAAAATAAAGCAGTTTTGGGTGTCACTTTTCTTTGGTAACAGAGGCATGTGCTTTTGTTAAAAGCGTCATAGGGCAGTGGCTGTTTTGAGTGGACTTGTTAGAGGTTCCATGAAGTTTTTTTAAAGAGTGCTTCATGGATAATGCAAAGCGGGGGCAATCTGTATTGTTATTGATATTTTTACGCCAAAGTTCTCTTTTGAGAATTTTTCGTGCCATTGTTGTTTTCTTTGGCTTGTTTACAGGTGTAAATGTTTATGCGCGCTCCTCAGCTATTTTTCATTCCCCAACAGATAATTTTTCTCGCCAACAATCTGAGAAGCAGCAATTAGAAAGAATTGAGAAATTACGCGCTTTAACGCCTAAAAGGATCAAGACGCCTTCAGAGCAAAATCCAGAAACGCTTTTGGGTGGGAAACAATGTTTTCCCATTCATGCTGTTGTTGTTGAGGGAGTGCATCATGTCAAAAAGCGCTCTATATCAGCTGTAACAGAGCCTTATGTTGGAAGATGTATTGGTCTTTTTGATATCCAGCTTTTAATCAAGAAGTTAACCAAAGTTTATTTGGATCAAGGCTATGTAACGGCGCGTTTTTACATTCCTGATCAAGATATCAAAAACAGCAAGACGCTCAAATTTGTTGTCATTGAGGGGAAACTTTCAGAGATTTACTATAATGGTTCACCGACGTCTCGTTATAATAATGTTGTATGGAGTGCTTTT
>NZ_JBHIRG010000029.1:0-9848 GCF_042196965.1 Bartonella sp. AA83SXKL | reverse complement strand
AGATTTTAATTCGCCATGTTGCAGAGCCCGGAACACAACGTTTGTTGTTGCAAAAACATGATATTGATGTTGCTCGTAATTTGACACCTGAAGATCTTGCAGATCTGCAAAAAACAACAGATGTTAAAGTTGAAAGAGTGTTAGTGCCAACTATGATGTACTGGGGATTCAATACGACGAATCCTATTTTTGCTAAGGAAAAAGTGCGCTTGGCGATGCGTTATCTCATAGATTATGAAGGTCTTGGCAAGAAGCTTCTCAAAGGGATTGGTGTTCCACGGGCCAGTTTTATTCCTCTTGGCAACTTTGGGGCTTTAGATGAAAAAGAAGGGCAACCCTTTAAACTTGATATTCAAAAAGCCAAGCAACTTTTAGCAGAGGCTGGTTATCCGAACGGATTTGAGGCAAATTTTCTCGTGTCAAACACTCCTTATACTTTGTTACTTGCTCAGTCACTCCAAGATAGTGCTGCACAAGCGGGCGTGCGTCTTAAAATTGAACGTGTAGCAGGTACACAGTTATTTTCAAAAGTGGATGCTCGAGCTTTTGATACGGCTTTTATCGGATGGAATAATGATTCTGCCGATCCTCATACAATGGCTTCACGTCTTATTTTCAATCCAGATAATCGTTTTGAGGCTAGAAATACAGCCTATCCTAGTTGGAAGCATGGGTATTTTGATGCTAAGATGAATCAAAAAGTTGAAGAAGCGTTGTTTCAAAAAGATCCGCAAAAACGAGCGCAACTCTATGCTGATTTACAACGTGAATTAATGCAAAAAGGACCTTATGCGTTTATCTTTCAACAATATAGCGTTGTCGCGATGACGCCTGATATCAAAAAATGGGTTTGGAATAGTGCGCCGCGTATTTTTTATAGTAAAATTGAAAAATAAGTGTGTCTTTTTAGTGTTATCAAAGCTAAAAAGAGCTTAATTATAATTGCATGATGAAAATATTCTCCCATATAAAGCTCTTCAGTTTTTTAAGGATGAAACTGGGAGGGATGTTTGTGTAGTAGTAGTATATAATTAAGATCGTTTATAGGGAGCGATGAATATAGAAAGTTATATTGGGGAGGATCTTTGTTTATGGTTATAGATTCTCTGCATCCCGAATATAGACTGATGTATAAGAAAATTATTTTATAGATGCTTAGTTTGATTAAATGAAATTGATGTCTAATGCTATGCTATTTAAGAAAAATCACAATCACTTTGTGTGAAAAGGTAGAAGAATACAAAAGGAAGAGATAAAATGGGAAAACAAAGAATATTGAAAAAAATTTCTATTTTATTAAGCTCAATCGTTTTTTTTAATGGGGCTGTAACATCGGCATTCAGTGCCTCATCTAAAGATATATTGGTAATGGCATGGAATATTGATTCAATTAGTAGTTTTGATCCAGCGCAAACTGTTGAGGTTGTGACGAGTGAGTTATTGACGAATATTTGCAGCGCGTTAGTGCAATATGATGAACATGATCCTACAAAAATTCGCCCTGCTATGGCAAAATCTTGGGACGTTTTAGACAATGGCAAAAGAATAGTCTTTTATCTTCGTGATGATTTAAAGTTTAATGATGGAAGGATGGCTACAGCGCAAGATCTGGTATGGTCGATGCGACGGATTATTAAATTAGGATTAAGCTATGCTCAATCTTTAATGGATTATGGGTTTACCAAAAACAATATTGAAACAAATATTCAGGCTCTTGATGATAAGACTTTACAATTAAAATTAGATAAACCCTATCCTATTCAGCTCATATTGACTGTTATTGGACAATCTTATGCTTCTGCTTTGCTTGATCGGAAAACAATTGAAGCACAGAGTATTAACGGTGATATGGGGAATAAATATTTAGCAACACATACAGCTTGTGTTGGACCTTATAAATTGGTGAGCTGGTCTCCAGGAGATAAAGTTGTGTTAGAGGCGACACAACATTATTGGGGCGAAGTGCCTAAAATTAAGCAGATTGTTGTGCAGCATGTAGCGGATTCATCAAGTCAAAGACTTCTTTTGGAAAAAGGTGATGTGGATATAGTGCGTGATCTTTCTTCAGAGGATATTTTAGATCTTGAAAAAAAGGGAGGACCAGTCAAAATTAGTCGTGTTTTGCGTCCGCAGATTATTTACTTATCGTTAAATAATAAGAATGCAATTTTTGCGAATGAAAAGGTCAGATTGGCACTTCGTTATTTGGTTGATTATGAAGGTCTTGGAAAAACTGTTTTGAAAGGGATTGCTATTCCACGGGCAACTTATATGTCTTTAGGTGTTCCAGGTGCTTTAGATGAAAAAGAAGGTTTGCCTTTTCAGTTGGATTTGAAAAAAGCAAAACAACTGATTACTGAAGCTGGTTATCCTAATGGGTTTAAAGCTAATCTTTTAGTTGGAAGCCTTAGTTATATGTCGTCTGTTGCACAGTCTATTCAAGCCAATGCACGCAAAATTGGTGTTGAGCTTACAATTGAAAAAATGGCACAAAATCAATTGTTGAGCCGTGTACGTGGTGGAAATTATGATACTGCTATTATGGGGTGGGGGAGTGCCGATCCTGATGGACATCCTGCTTCATTAAATCACGTGTTTAACCCTGATCCAACATTTACAAAAAAGCACAATATGTATTTAGCTTGGCGCGCTGGGTATTATGATGAAAATATTAATAACATGGTGATGGATGCTTTGTTTGAGAAAGACCCCAATAAGCGTATCATGCAATATCGTACTTTACAGCATTATGTGCTAGAGCATGGTCCTATGGTTTATTTATTTCAGACATATTATACCGTTGGTATGGGACCTGATGTCAAAAAATGGATTTGGAACAGTTATAGACTTTATTACAATGAAGCAGAAAAATAAAAAGAAGCATGTTATAGAAAAGGATTGTAGAACATGCTTAATAAGAGATTGTTTTGTTATATAAAAAAGTATTTGCTTTATGTTTTGTCGCTACAGAGGGGATTTTTATAATGGTTTTGCCACTTCCAGAGACGGAAAGAGCTGTATCAGAAAAGCAGAAAAAATTATTTTTATGGGATTTTTTATGCAAAGGATTGAAACTTCTTATTTCAGTTTTTATCACATTGCTTGGGTTGGTGACGATCACTTTTTTTCTTGGTCATCTTCTTCCTCTAGATCCGGTTCTGTCTATTCTTGGTGATAATATTAGTCAGGAAGCTTATGATGCAATGTATTATAAGCTGGGTCTTGATAAGCCGTTGATTGTCCAATATTGGAAGTATCTTCATAATGTATTTTTGTTTGACTTTGGAGATGCTTTAACTTCTGGGCGACCTGTTCTAGCCGATATTATGCGTGTATTTCCTGCAACATTAGAGCTTGCAACCGTTGCTATTGTTATTGGCACAAGTCTTGGAATTCCATTTGGTGTTTTTGCAGCAATGTATCGCGATTCATTTATTGATTATGTTGTCCGTGTTTTTACACTTGTAAGTTATTCTACTCCAACATTTTGGCTCGGATTAATGGCGTTGTTAATATTTTACGCCAAACTTGGCTGGGTTGGTGGCCCAGGACGACTTGATTTTCTTTATGAATATTCTTTTGAACCAAAAACAGGATTTTTCCTTTGGGATACTGCAAGCCAAGGACAATGGGAGGCTTTTGGTAATGTTTTTAGTCACGTTATTATGCCTGCTTTGATCTTGGCTTTCGGTGCTATGGCTTATATTAGCCGTATGACTCGTGGGTTTATGATTGAGCAGCTTAATCAGGAATATATCATTACTGCACGTGTAAAGGGATTATCGTGGGCGCGAACCGTTTGGGGGCATGCCTTTCGAAATGCTGCTGTTCAAATTATTACCGTTGTTGCACTTTCTTATGCTTTTTTATTAGAAGGGGCTGTTTTAACGGAGACAGTTTTTGCTTGGCCTGGTTTTGGACATTACTTGACAAATGCTCTTTTAGCCGGAGATATGAATGCAGTTGTAGGATGTACTTTACTTGTAGGATTTATCTTTGTCGCCATTAATTTATTTTCTGATTTGCTTTATCGCATTTTTGATCCAAGGACACGTTGAATATGACAGTAAGTAATCATCATAAATCGCAATCATCATCTTCTTTGGGTAGTTGGTTAAACGATCCTGTTCCAAATTCCATAATTCAAGCGAACATACAAAGAATTTATCACGCACTGGCTAAGTTTTTTCATAACTTTTCGGCTGTATTCGGTCTGCTTATTATTTGTATTATTATCATATGTGCATTTTTTGCTCCTTGGATTGCTACGCATGATTTTCTTAGCAATGATCTAGGGCATCGGTTGCAGCCACCCTCTATGGCGCATTATTTTGGAACAGATGAATTGGGACGTGATATTTTTAGTCGCCTTGTTTTTGGTTCCCGTATTACTCTTTATGTTGTTTTTCTTACAACAGTTATTGTAGGTCCAATAGGGCTTATTGTTGGAACTGTATCTGGTTATATGGGCGGATGGGTTGATACTGTGCTCATGCGCATTGTCGATATTTTTCTTGCTTTTCCAGGTTTGATTTTAGCTCTTGCATTTTCAGCCGCATTGGGACCAGGGATTGAAAATGCTTCTATTGCAATTTCAATTGCAGCATGGCCACCAATTGCACGTTTAGCACGTGCTGAGACTTTGACAATACGTTCTTCTGATTATGTTTCTGTAGTTCGCCTGCAAGGGGCCTCTGCTTGGCGAATTATTTTGTTTCATGTTGCGCCTATGTGTATTCCTTCAGTGATTGTACGATTAACTTTGGATATGTCTGGAATTATTTTAACGGCTGCTGGTCTTGGTTTTTTAGGGTTGGGAGCTCAACTTCCAAGTCCTGAATGGGGTGCGATGCTTTCTTCAGGGCGGGAATTTATGATGACAAATTGGTGGTTGGCGGCAATACCAGGCTGTGCAATATTATTTGCAAGTCTTGCTTTCAACCTTTTAGGTGATGGTCTTCGTGATGTATTGGATCCACGCAATGGGTAATAAATTATTAGAAGTAGAAGATTTACGTATTTCTTTTCCTACAACGCGCGGCATTTCAGAAGTTGTGCGTGGCGTTAGTTTTTCTGTTGGAAAAGAAAAAATTGGAATTGTTGGTGAATCCGGATCTGGAAAATCGATGACTGGGCGCGCAATACTAAGGTTGAGTCCAAAAGCAGCCATT
Organism: Bartonella sp. AA83SXKL; assembly: GCF_042196965.1. Lineage (NCBI taxonomy): Bacteria > Pseudomonadati > Pseudomonadota > Alphaproteobacteria > Hyphomicrobiales > Bartonellaceae > Bartonella > Bartonella sp. AA83SXKL. The sequence continues at coordinate 4,677 of NZ_JBHIRG010000029.1, read as the reverse complement.
GTTAAAGCTAAAAAAATGCGCTTTGAGGATGTTGATTTATTGGCCGCAAGTGAACCTCAGATGCGAAAAATCCGTGGGAAACGTATTTCAATGATTTTACAGGACCCCAAATATTCACTTAATCCATTAATACGGATCGGGGAACAGATTATGGAGGCTTACCGTATTCATTATCGTGTTTCAAAAGCTGAAGCGAGGGAGCGCACCATATCTATGTTAGAATCTGTTCATATTCGTGATCCTGAACATGTGATGCGTCTCTTTCCTCATGAAATATCTGGGGGGATGGGGCAGCGCGTGATGATTGCAATGATGCTCATTCCAAAACCTGATTTAATTATTGCCGATGAGCCAACATCTGCACTTGATATTACGGTCAGACGACAAGTTTTATCTGTATTAGATGAACTTGTGACAAAATCTGGAACGGGACTTATTTTCATTAGTCATGATTTAAATATGATTGCTGATTTTTGTGATCGTATTTTGGTGATGTATGCGGGACGTGTGTTAGAAGAGTTGCCTGCTTCTGATTTGTCTCACGCTTGTCATCCTTATACAAAGGCGTTGCTCGCGAGTTTGCCACGGCTTGATAATCCAGTTGATATTTTGGCTGTTCCTGAGCGTGATCCTGATTGGTTGTATAATCCTACGATTGTTAATGGCGTTGAGGAGGTTCCTCATGACAAATTGTGAGAATATTATTGATGTTTCTAATTTATCTGTAACTTTTGGACACAGGCATAAGGCAGTAACAGTTGTTAAAAATGTTAATTTTCATATTAAGCGTGGTGAAGCTTATGGTTTGATTGGTGAATCCGGATGTGGAAAGTCAACTATTTTGAATACATTGGTGGGGCTTATTCCAGATTATAGTGGAAAGTTTCTTTTTGCTGGACAAGAAGTTGAAAAGAAAAGAAGTAAGGATTTTTTACGCTGTATTCAAATGGTTTTTCAAGATCCTTATGCTTCGCTGCATCCAAGAAAAATGGTCCATACGGTTCTTTCTGAATCGCTCAAAATCCATGGAATGGATAATCAAAGAGAGCGGGTGGAGGATGCTTTAGATTCCGTTGGTTTAGATTCTTCATTTCTTTATCGTTATCCTCATGAGTTGTCTGGAGGGCAGCGTCAGCGTATTGCTCTTGCACGTGCTTTAATTATTGAGCCAGAGGTGTTGTTGCTTGATGAGCCAACATCTGCATTGGATGTGTCGGTACAGGCTGAAATTTTAAACTTGTTGAAATCACTGCGCGTGAGAAAAAAGCTTACTTATTTGATGGTGTCCCATGATCTTGCTGTTGTTGCACATATTTGTGAACGTGTTGGAATTATGCATAAAGGGATTATTCTTGAAGAGCTTAGCAATGATGAATTGCGTAATCTACATGCGCAACACGATTATACAAAGGAGTTTTTTGAAGCAAGTATAGAGCCTATTGTCCATAGAGAGCAAAGAGCATGATCAATTTTACAGAAGAGAAAATGCAATTTTATTTGTTTTGAAGTTTCTGGAGATGTTTGGCGGCATTGTTAAGAGGGAAGGGGATAATAGGATTTTTTCAGTATGAATTTTCTGGGCAGTGTTTGAGCTGTAATATTTTAAATCCTATTAGAACTTCCATTTTGAAATATATGAGTAACTTATAACATATCCCTTTGTTTGATATTATTGCATTATTTTTTACTTATCATTTTATGTTCAAAAGTTTTATTTTGGGATTTTAAGCATTAAATTTGTGAGAAATAACAAAAGATAGTAATGTTGTATTTTCTAGAAAAGCTTCTCATTATTTTACAATATCATTTTGTTTTTGGTTGTTCTCTTTTTTACAGTTTTGATTTAAAACTGATAGAGTATTCCTCCTGAAAAGCTTGCACCACTTATACCAGTTTTTTGAAGCTTTTGTTGATAGCTGACATCACCATGAAGGGAGAGGTTAGCGGACAATTATGCACTAATACCAAGCCCACCTTCAACGGAACTTCCCGAGGGGTCACATTTATAATACTTATCAATATGGAATGTCTGATCATCACCAAAGGTTTTGATTAAGTTTACTTTTCCATAGAAAGACATAGGACGGCTGTTTTCAGTGGCAATGGTTTTTGTCAAACGTCCACCAACACGGGATTATCCATTGAGAAGGATTTTGCATCTCAATGGTCAGATTATCAGCATCTTTAATGGTATCAAACATCAAATGTTGATAGGCAAGCTGTGCCTGCGGTTCGAATGTTACGGCTTGAATACCCGTTGCAAATTGTTTGCCAACAGTGGTGGAGATACTCAACATTTTGGCGTTTTTCAATTTTGCAGTTTTACCAATGAGAGCATTGGTGATATCTCCCTTTATTATCCCATAGGATAAAAGCGTATCAAGATAGAAACCATTGTCACGCTGTTTACTGCCATAGGCGGCGGTGAGTTGAAATGACTATTTATTCAATATGCTCTTACTTACTGTCTTGCATATCTTTGGGGGTGAAAGAGAGTTGCCCGTAGGTTCGGACAAGACCCAAATGTGTTGTAGATATTTTTCCCTTCTGCGCGACAAGGTTAATAGCTCCTTGTAGAACAGCATAGTGAAGATGAGCACTGCTATAACCATATTTACTAGGAGCACTACTTATCAGAAAATAAGCTTCCTGTTTCTCCATAGGCGTATAAGAAAAAGCCATTCCGTTTGTCTTATTCTTTCCTTAAGACAGATGTCGCATATTGGCTAACAGTTGCACTTTGCTTATCCATATCGGTCAATCCAGCATACAAGAGAGAACATGGCATGATAAAATAGCTTGTATTTATGGCACGATGGTTTTTACTTTTGAGTCGCTATCAAGCAGTACTGGTTGTAAGCGAAAATCCCAGAAATTTTTATTTTCTCCTAAAAGGTTTTGTTCAGCATTTGTTTTACTGTGGTTTGATTTTGGTCCATAAGCTTTCAGTATATATTTATAAGGTGAACCACTTATTGTGATATAGTCCTGTGCAAGTTTGAAAGAGTTTTGATTTACTTTCCCAGAAACTTGAATGAGTGAAAGACCACGTGCACTGGTAAGAGCAGAAGCATCTGCTTTAATATTGTTCTTTTCTAAATGTCCAGTGATATAAACCAGTGTAGTCCCTGAAACATCACCGTGAATCAGAAGATGGTCAGCTTTTTGTTTGTTTATGGCAGCACTATCACTCCATTCGACGTTGAAATGAATTTCTGCTTTTCCTGTAGCATTGTAGACTTTTTTAGTATTTGGTCTGCCAGATCCTATGTGCAACGTGTGATAATGATCTTCAGTTGGCTCTTCAAAAACAATAGAGCTGTTATTGATGTTAAGGACAGAAATATCAGAACGTGCTCTTTGAGCAATATCAAGCAGTTTTTTGTTCTGGCTTTTTTTATTTGTGCTTGTTTTCAATATCCATTTCGTATTGTTTTGCAAATCAAAGACTGTTTTGAATTTTTTTTCAGTGCTCACTTTGCCGTCTAAGATGGAGTGATCGGCGTTTAATGTAAAAGTGAAATCATTTTTTTTCGTTGAAGCTTCGGTTACTAATAAAATATTGGCACGGATTTCTGAATTTTTGAGATTGGCTTTACCAATTGATTCATTTGCATTAATTCCAGTACCGTTTTTAATATGAAGTTTTGCATTGGTTAAATTGATTTCTGATGTTTTATTGTTCTTAGATTTTTCAAATGCTATACCTCTATCTTCTGCTGTGGCAGAAACATTTGTTACATCAATATGTCCATTGTTATTTACAACAAATGCACTATTTTCGGCAATTATCGTCCCTCCACTCATTTTGATTGTGCTGCCATTTTCTGAATAAAGTCCGATCTCAGCATTTTTAATCGTTGTATGGCCATATAATTCAACTAAACTGCCAACATCTTGGCTTTCCGCACCGAATCCATTACTATCTGCTGTTATTAGAGTAACATTCGTGGCTTTAATATGTCCACCGTTTCCGGCAAATAATGCAGTAGTTTTACCTTGTACTGTTCCTTCCGTTATGGTGATGGTGGATTTTGAGTCTTTTGTATAGAGCCCACTGTCATCAGATGATGTAATTTGAGCATTGTCAGTTAAAGTAATAGTGCTGCCGTTTATGGCAGATAATGCTGCACCTTTTGCGTTAAATGATCCTCCAGAAACTGTTATTTGAGAACCATTATCTGAAATTATGCTATTGATTGCTTGCGGAACGGTTACATTTTCTAAAGTAATGGCACTTCTTCTTGCGATTATTGCATTGATTAGTAGTGCATTATCCTTACGATTTAATATCGTTACATCTTTCAGTTTGTTATTGCTCTTGTTTTTTAATAAGTGAACGCCTGCTTCGGAAGCAGTAATGGTTCCTCCGATCATTTTGATTGTGCTATCGTTTTGCGCATCAATTCCGATTTTAACGTCACTGATCGTTGTATTTCCAAGCAATTCAATCACTCTGTTAGAGCCAGAGGCTGCTGCACCAGCAGCTACACCACTGCCATTATTAGTTGCTTTTAAAGCAACATTTGTAACCGTAATATGGCCACCTATGTCTGCTTCTAAGGCTGTATATTTTCCTGTCACGTTTCCTGTTGTCATTAAAAGCATGTGGTTGTAGAGCTAGAGGATATGAGTCTCGATTTCCTTTGCTTTCACCATGCCATGGCAGTGTTCAGA
>NZ_JBHIRG010000028.1:0-10183 GCF_042196965.1 Bartonella sp. AA83SXKL | reverse complement strand
AGATTTTAATTCGCCATGTTGCAGAGCCCGGAACACAACGTTTGTTGTTGCAAAAACATGATATTGATGTTGCTCGTGATTTGACCCCTGAAGATCTTGCAGATCTGCAAAAAACAACAGATGTTAAAATCGAAGAAGTGTTAGAGCCATCCATGATGTACTGGGGATTTAATATGACAAATCCTATTTTTGCTAAGGAAAAAGTACGTTTGGCGATGCGTTATCTCATAGATTATGAAGGTCTTGGCAAGAAGCTTCTCAAAGGTGTTGGTGTTCCACGGGCCAGTTTTGTTCCTCTTGGAAACTTTGGGGCTTTAGATGAAAAAGAAGGGCAACCCTTTACATTTGATATTGCAAAAGCCAAGCAGCTTTTAGCAGAAGCTGGTTATCCGAATGGATTTGAGGCAAATTTTCTCGTATCAAATGCTCCTTATAGGGTGTTACTTGCTCAGTCACTCCAAGATAGTGCCGCAAAGGCGGGGGTGCGTCTTAAAATTGAACGGATGGCCGGTACACAGTTGTTTTCTAAACTTTATGCACGGGCTTTTGATACGATTTTTGTCGGATGGAATAACGATTCTGCGGATCCTCATACCATGGCTTCACGTCTTGTTTATAATCCAGATAATCGGCTTGAGGCAAAAAACACCGCCTATCCTAGTTGGCAATATGGGTATTTGGATGAAACGATGAATCAAAAGGTTCAGGATGCATTGTTTCAAAAAGATCCACAAAAACGGGCACAACTCTATGCTGATTTACAACGTGAATTGATGCAAAAAGGACCTTATGCGTTTATCTTTCAGAAATATACTGTTATCGCGATGACGCCTGATATCAAAAAGTGGGTTTGGAATAGTGCGCCACATATTTTTTATAGTAAAATTGAAAAATAAGAGTGTCTTCAATGCTGTTCAATAGATAAAGGGCATCGTCATGATATATTTCGGCGTATTGTATAAATTTTAAGCTTTGCAATGCGTCGAAGATCATAGGTAATGCGTGATATATTGTTGAATGTCTTTTCAAGACATTCGTTTAAAGATATTTTTCATTCTCATTAGAGGTGTATTTATGTGGATACTAAGATTGAATATTTCAATTTCTCTGAATTAGAAAGTGGTCAATTTATTTGTTAAAAAACTGAGTATAACATAAAGAAACGAAGTGTAACAAATGTTGTGGAATTTAGTAGTGCTAAAGGTGCAAAGGGTTTGCGATGTTGAAGGAAAATTTTGTTATGGGTGGGTAAACAAGGGATATCAGTTTTTTATGGCGTTTATATTTTCTTTTGCTTGGAAAGATGATGAGATGCCAATTGAAGGGTGCTGTTTTATGGGGAGTGATGAAAAAATTAAATTTCCTTTTGAAGAAGGAATAAAAGTCGTTGCATTTGGCAAACTAACGAATTTTCCTGTTTTATCAAATCGTCAAATTATTATGAAGGCTCTTTGTTATTAAGGCACTTGAGCCGAAAGGGGTAGTGCTTTGATGATATACAAAACACCGGAAAAAATAAGAGATAAGCTTGCTTAACAAGATAGAGAAAAAATATTGCTTTTATAGTCTTCAATAGTAGGCGTTATGATATCGTGAATAAGCTCTATTGTTGGTGAGCGTTCATTGTATATCAGAGTGTTTTTCTTTGTATGTTTTGGTTTGGCTTATAAGTGTAGGCAGGAGGAGCCATTGGCAAGAGGTGCTTGTTCTTAAAGATTTTAAAACTTGGTTTTTAGAAGCCTATAGTTTGTCTAAACTTAATTATTAAGCACGTTTTGCTGCATGGGGAATTTATACAATAACGTTAAAAGGAAAATTCTATGAACGTGAAAAGAAAAATATTGAAAAAGAGCAGTTCTTTTGTTTCTGTTGTTCTTGCAATGGGGATGTTTGTGCAACAAGTTTCAGCAAAAACACCTACTGATACCCTTGTAATGGCTTTGAATCTTGATTCAATTGAGACTTTTGATCCTGCGCAGATCAATGAACGTTATGGCAATGAAATTATTGCTAATATTTGTGATAACTTAATCGATTCCGCTACAGATGATGCAGCTAAAATAGCGCCTTCTTTGGCAAAGAGTTGGGATGTTTCAAATGAGGGTGGGGGTACAGTTATTACTTTTCATTTGCGTGATGATTTGAAGTTTAATGATGGTCGGCCTGCTGGTGCTCATGATCTTGTTTGGGGGATGAAGCGGGTTGTTAAATTGAAGTTGTCTGCAGCAGCTATATTTAACGAATATGGAATTACAGAACAAAATATTGATTCTACTCTTCAAGCCCCCGATGAGAAAACAGTGGTGATGAAATTTGATAAGCTTTATCCAGCAGAGATCATCCTTGGCCATATTCTTACTACTCGTGTTGCTGCTTTACTTGATCGTGAGACACTTATGAAACACGAACAAGATGGTGATATGGGAAATCGCTATTTGGCAAGTCACGCTGCTTGTGTTGGTCCTTATCAATTAGTCAACTGGCGTTCTGGAGAGGCGATTTTGTTGCGTGCAAGTTCCTATCATTGGGGAGAGGAAGCAAAATTGAAGCAGATTCTCATTCGTCATATTGCTGAGCCTGGAACACAACGTTTGTTGTTGGAAAAACACGATATTGATGTGGCACGTAATTTGATGCCTGAAGATATAACAGATCTCCAAGTAACAACAGATATTAAGATTGAAAAAGTGTTAGCTCCATCTGTGATAATGTGGGGGTTCAATACGACAAATCCTATTTTTGCCAATGAAAAGGTGCGTTTGGCAATGCGCTATCTGATCGATTATGACACTCTGGGAAAGACTCTTCTTAAAGATGTTGGTATTCCACGGGCAAGCTTTATTCCCATTGGTAATCTTGGAGCTTTGGATGAAAAAGAAGGGCAACCCTTTAAACTTGATCTTGAAAAAGCCAAGCAGCTTTTAACAGAAGCAGGTTATCCAAATGGTTTTAAAGCCAATATTTTTGCAGGGAAATCTCCTTATCCTTTTGCTTTACCTATTGCACAGTCTATCCAGGACAATGCAAAAAAAATAGGTGTGCACTTTAAGATTGAACATTTTGTAGGGACACAGTTGTTTTCCAAACTTTATGCACGTAGCTTTGATACAATTTTTATGGGATGGAATAACGATTCTGCAGATCCTTATACAATGGCTTCACGTCTCGTTTATAATCCGGATAATCGGTTTGAGGCTAAAAACACAGGCTATCCTAGTTGGTGCCACGGCTATTTGGATGAAGATATGAATAAGAAGGTTCAGGCAGCTCTGTTTCAAAAAGATCCACAGAAACGGGCACAAATGTACGCCGATTTACAGCGTGATTTTATGCAAAAAGGACCTTATGCGTTTATCTATCAGACATATAGTATTATTGCTATGACACCTGATGTTAAAAAATGGGTGTGGAATAGTGCACCACGTATTTTTTATAATGCCATTGAAAAATAAGCACGTTTAAAATGTTGTAATATACAACAGTGAATGTGATGATAATAACTTCGGTGTTTTGCATAGAGTTTAAAGCTTTGCAAAATATCGAAGTTTATCGGTAAAGTGCATTATAGAGTAACTCGAAGATACTCTTCTTTAGAGAGGGACTATGCATTTTTATAGAACAAGTATATATAGATATTAAGATTGTAGATTTCAATCTTAAGTGAAGAAAAAAATAATAAATTTGCCGGTTAAAGAAATGGGCATACTGAATATGAGCAGAATTTAGTATTTTGTAGAAAAAGTGAGGAACCTTAAAATGTGCTATTGAGAAAAAAGTTAGTTATATGCAGGTGCGTTGGGGGAATATGGGATTATTGTGGAGCTGGTGCTTCAAATTATACCGCTTTTCCTTAAAAAATGATGAGATGCTGAGACTGCCCTTTAATATGGGTCCTGGAAAGTCCAAATGTCCTTGTGAGGAAGGAGAGGAATGTCCATGGTTAGAAACTATACTTATGAGGATTGTCAAAATATCGAAGGATGAGTGAGCTTTTAAAGCAACTGAAGTTGGTTCTCTGAGAACTCTTTTGAGAAAATAGGAAAAAGACTTTTAAAGCAGAAGTCCTGTTTGATGCGATAAAAAAATCTTTGGCTTGTATGATCAAAGTTATTGGTGCTGTGACATCACCAACAGGCGCTGTCATTTGTGGTATTATTCATTGTTTATCAGATCATTTTTCGTTGTCTCTTTTGCTTTAGTTTACCAATATTGCTCAAGGAGCTGCTCCTGCTGTTTAAAGGGTTTGATATTTTATCTTTAGGAGGTGTGCTTTAAAAGCCTGATTTTTTTTATTTTTGCACGTTACTGTTGCAAGGAAAATTTATACAACAAACTTTAAAGAGATAAGTCTATGAATTTAAAAAGAAAAATATTAAAAAGGAGCAGTTGTTTTATTTCTGCTTTTATTGCTTTTGGGATATTTGTGCAGCAAGTTTCAGCAAAAACACCTGCTGATACCCTCGTGATGGCTTGGGATCTTGATGCGATCAGTAATTTTGATCCTGCGCAACTCAATGACCGCTATGGAGCTGAAATTGTTATCAATGTTTGTGATAATTTGGTTGATTCTGCTAAAAATGATGGAGCTAAAATCGTTCCTTCTTTGGCAAAGAGTTGGGATGTTGTAAGCGATGACCAGAGTACGGTGATTACTTTTCATTTGCGCGATGATTTGAAGTTTAATGATGGTCGGTCTGCTGGTGCTCATGATCTTGTTTGGGGAATGAGGCGGGTTGTCAAATTGAAGCTATCTAATGCGGCAACTTTTAATGAATATGGTATCACAGAACAAAATGTTGATAAGGCTTTTCAAGCACCCGATGAGAAAACAGTGGTGATGAAATTTGATAAACCTTATCCAACAGAACTTATTCTGAGCAATATTTCTAGGAATCGTACTGTTGCTCTGCTTGATCGTGAGACACTTATGAAACACGAACAAGATGGTGATATGGGAAATCGCTATTTGGCAAGTCACGCTGCTTGTGTTGGTCCTTATCAGTTAGAAAGTTGGCGTCCTGGAGAAGGAATTTTGTTGCGTGCAAGTACCCATTATTGGGGAGAGCCAGCAAAATTGAAGAAGATCTTAATTCGTCATATTGCTGAGCCTGGAACACAACGTTTGTTGTTGGAAAAACACGATATTGATGTGGCACGTAATTTAACGCCAGAGAATATAGCAGATCTCCAAAAAACAACAGATATTAAGATTGAAAAAGTGTTGGCTCCATCCCTGATAGTATGGGGGTTCAATACGACAAATCCTATTTTTGCCAATGAAAAGGTGCGTTTGGCAATGCGTTATTTGATCGATTATGACACTCTGGGAAAGACTCTTCTTAAAGATGTTGGCATTCCACGGGCAAGCTTTATTCCTCTTGGTAATTTTGGGGCTTTGGATGAAAAAGAAGGGCAACCCTTTAAACTTGATCTTGAAAAAGCCAAGCAGCTTTTAACAGAAGCAGGTTATCCAGATGGTTTTGAGTCCAATATTTTTGCAGGAAAATCTCCTTATCCTTTTGCTTTGCCTATTGCTCAGTCTATTCAGGATAATGCAAAAAAGATAGGTGTGCACTTTAAGATTGAACATTTTATCGGTACACAGTTGTTTTCCAAACTTTATGCACGTAGCTTTGATACAATTTTTATAGGATGGAATAATTCTTCTGCGGATCCTCATACAATGGCTTCACGTTTTATTTCAAATCCTGATAATCGGTTTGAGGCTAAAAATACAGGCTATCCTAGTTGGTGCCACGGCTATTTGGATGAAGATATGAATAAGAAGGTTCAGGCAGCTCTGTTTCAAAAAGATCCACGGAAACGGGCACAAATGTATGCTGATTTACAGCGTGAATTAATGCAAAAAGGACCTTATGCGTTTATCTATCAGACATATAATATTATTGCTATGACACCTGATGTAAAAAAATGGGTGTGGAATAGTGCACCACGTATTTTTTATAGTGCAATTGAAAAATAAGAAGGTATCAAGTTTATAAAATATAAAAAACATGATCATGATATATTTGATGTATTGCAAAGCTCTTTAACACTTTGCAATACGTTGAATTTTATCGGGAATGGATTACTATGTTGTATCGAGAATTTTATTTCAGGAATTCTTATGAAAGATGCGTTTGTGTGGATGTAGGATTGAATATTTTAACTTCTATTGATACAATTTTCGGATGAAATAATGACTCTAGACATCCCCATACAACGGCTTCAAGTTTTTTTTTACAACCCTGATAATCGATTTGAAATTAAAAATATAAGCTGTTCTAGCCGGTGTTATGGGTATTTTGATGAAGCTATAAATCAAAAGTTTAAAGATGTGTTGTTTCAAAAAGATTCACAGAAACGGGCGTAAAGAATTGAAAAATGGTAAGTTTGTTTAGTGAAAAAACAGGTGTAACAAATGTGGCAGAATTCACTGTTTCCGAAATAGCAGGGGCTCTAAAGCGTGTTGTTGAAGAAAAGTTTGGTTATGTACGGGTGCGTGGGGAGATATCAGGGTACCGTGGTACTCATGCTTCGGGACATGCTTATTTTGCTTTAAAAGATGATAAGGCACGGTTGGAAGCTGTTATTTGGCGTGGAGTTATGGAAAAGCTCAAATTCCCTCCTGAAGAAGGGATGGAAGTAGTTGCTGTTGGTAAACTTACAACTTATCCAGGGTCATCGAAATATCAAATTGTCATTGAGGCTCTTGAACCAACGGGGGTTGGTGCTTTGATGACACTTCTTGAAAATCGTAAGAAAAAGTTTTTAGAAGAAGGCTTGTTTGATGAAGAAAAGAAAAAACCTTTGCCTTATATGCCTCGAATTTTAGGCGTTGTAACATCACCAACAGGTGCTGTTATTCGTGATATTATTCATCGTATATCCGATCGTTTTCCGTTGCATATTTTGGTTTGGCCTGTACGTGTTCAGGGGGAAACAAGTGGGAGGGAAGTGGCTGTTGCTGTTGAAGGTTTTAATGCTCTTGGTCCAGGTGGACTTATTCCAAAACCTGATCTTATTATTGTTGCACGGGGAGGGGGAAGTTTAGAAGATTTGTGGGGGTTTAATGACGAAGCTGTTGTTCGTGCTGTTTATGAATCTTCTCTTCCTGTTATTTCTGCTGTTGGGCATGAAACGGACTGGACCTTGATTGATTATGTGGCTGATTGGCGCGCTCCAACTCCTACCGCCGCAGCAGAACGGGCTGTTCCTGTTAAGCTTGATCTCGAGGTGCTGGTGGCATCGCTTGATGCACGTTTGCGCAAGGGACTCGCGCGTTATTTGGATTTTTATCGACAAAAATTGCGTGCTACTCTACGAGCTCTTCCGACTGCCGATCAACTTTTTGCTCTACCACGGCGTGGTTTGGATGAAACTTCAAGTCGATTGCAGCGTGCTCTTTGTGTAAGCTACGATAAAAAACGTTTTTCTTTTCATGCACTTGGTGTGCGTCTTTCACCGCGTTTGTTAAATAGTGAAAAAGCACAACGCAATACAAAGGAATATACGGCACGTCTTCAGCGTGCTTTTGTGCGTAGTGTGGAAAAACAACGTGCTGAGTTAGAGGTAGTATCTAGGCTTTTAAGAAGCACTTCATATCAGAATATTTTGGAGCGCGGTTTTGTTTTGGCTTTGGGGAAAGATCATAAGCCCATTAAACGATTGGTTCAGTTTCCTGAAACAGGGCAAATAAATTTACGCTTTTTTGATGGAGATATCAGTGTTGCAACACAAGAGCCTATTTCCGCTAAAAGATCAAAACACAAGCAGATAAAGTCGCCAAGCGATGATCAAGGAACTCTCTTTTAATACGGTTAATGCCATGCTTGCGGAAGGTCTTCTTAAGGGAGTGGATGGAAAAGTTCGTTGCGCATGGGCTGGAACGGATCCACTTTATTGTGCTTATCATGATACCGAATGGGGAAAGCCTGTTTTTGAGGATATTCGTTTGTTTGAGAAAATTTGTCTTGAAGGTTTCCAAGCGGGGCTTTCTTGGTTTACAATTTTAAAAAAACGCTCTTTTTTTCGCGTTGCATTTGATCACTTTGACTTTGAAAAGATTGCTCATTATGATGAGCTAAAGGTGCAAATGTTATTGCAGAATAAAGACATTGTTCGCCATCAAGGAAAAATTCAATCAGTGCTTAATAATGCATTGAGAGCACAAGAAATTATAACAGAGTGGGGGAGTTTGTCCCACTATTTTTGGTCTTTTCAACCACCACAATCGGAGCGTTATGAAAAAATAGATTTTCAAACACTGTTAGCTAACCCTATGACACCTGCTTCTTTTCGTCTTTCTCAAGACTTGAAGAAACGTGGTTGGACATTCGTTGGCCCCACAATTTGTTATGCTTTTATGCAGTCCGTAGGAATTGTTAATGATCATCTTGAAGGATGTTTTTGTCGATAAATTGGCAAACTTTCTTTTGTAAGAATAATGATTAATAGGATAATAATTGAATTATTTAATAAATGTATAAATTATACAATTCCGCTGTATAAGATAATTGAAATATACAAACTATACAATATTAATGATTTTCTATTGTTGTTGGCACTAAAAACGATAAAGGTATAATTTTGAGGATGAAAAAACAGACGCAAAAAGGAGTGATATCTTAACTGTTATGTATCTGAAGTGAGATAATGGTAATGTCTTGTATGTTTTAAAGAAACATCTAGTTACACCAAAGCCCATTTTGCGACGCAGCTCATGAATACTATGACAGTAAATCCATCGTGCACTCCATCTTTACGCTTATGAAGGAGAAGATCGGCACCATCACACATTTACTAGCTCTCAATGTTGTCAACAGTCTTTAGCATTTGTAATGGTTCAGAAGAGGTGTTTTTATTTCCGTTAGTGACATGACCGTTATAATTAATGAATATTTTATTCATGTTTATTGACGAATGCAAAGTGGTTTTTAGATGGGGTGCTGTTGTTGCATTGTTTTACTTTGCTTGTATGACTGTTGGTTTATTTATATGTAGGTCGATTGCCCAATGCTTACCTAGGCAATATAAAATGAAATGCAGCGATGAAAAATTGAAGTTAAATGACTCAAGCTGCTTGTGTTAGGTTTTATTATCTGATAACTTTCCTTCACTAGAGAGGAATTTTGCTGCGTGTGAGCTCCAGTTTTGGGAGGATACTTAAGCTCAGACAGACTGGTATTCACTGCATTGCTTCGTTGAATCTCTGTATGTTTCCGCTGGAAACGAGAGTTTTGTTGCGGTATGTTGCTTTCTGTTCTATTTTTATAGTGGTAAAGCAATGATGCACACTAAAGTTTAGAAGGTTTTATATTCGTTATGTCTTTGGGGGGGAAGTGTCTAATAAATTTTGTTTTTATCAATGGGGGAATGCATTTTAGTGTATATTCTTTTATTGTAAGCTTTATTTCTCAAAAGATAAAGCGTGGAAGGAATGATTCTTCTCATTTTTCCTTTATCTTTGTTAACGCGTTTGGTTTTGTTGGTAAAAACGTAAAACTTTTGACACTTAGTTTTCAAAAGATTAAGCAGATTTTTGTGGGGGGTAGCGTTTTAGAAAAGATATTTTCTTATGTCTTTCTGCTGTTTCAGTGTCGTTTTGGTCATGTAGTAAAGATGCGCCGCATCTTGAAACTGAGTGTTTGAGGGGGATGACTATTTTTAAAGTTTGCATATTTTATTTTAAATGTCGCTTAAAGGAATAGAATAATGAATTCATAAATTTTTGCGTAATGATTTTTTTTAAGCTCACTATTTTTTTTGGGCGACAAGGCTTATTGATGATTAATAGGGAACTGATATAGTGCATTATCATATGCAAAGAGGTTATGAAAAGAATGTAATACTGGTTAGCAAAACATATATTGCATGTTCGCTATGGTTTATTGAGACGTAAGTCAATGACTTTATCAAGTAGATGATTCTGTGTAGGTGATTAGAAATATAGGCGATTAGAACGTATTTATTCAATGTTATAATTATAAATTTGCTATATTATTTCAGCGTCATTAATTGATAAAAATAAATAAAGGGAAAAGTTTATGAACTTGAAGAAAACAATATTGAAAAGTAGCAGCTCTCTTGTTTCTGCTCTTATGGCATTGGCGATGGTTGCACAACAAGCTTCAGCAAAAACACCGGCTGATACCCTTGTGATGGCTTGGAATCTTGATGCAAT
>NZ_JBHIRG010000027.1:0-10492 GCF_042196965.1 Bartonella sp. AA83SXKL | reverse complement strand
TGGAAAGATTGAAACAGGTTCTCAGCAAGCTGTTAATGGTGGTCAGTTGCATGATTATACTGAAGAGCAGATGAAGACGGTTCTTGAGGATGCCAATAAGTATACGGATGAGAAAGTTTCTCATATTGTAAAAGATGGAGTTAATGAGGCTAATTCGTATACGGATATGAAGTTTTCGACATTAAATTATGCTGTTGAGGATGTTCGAAAAGAGGCAAGACAAGCAGCAGCTGTTGGTTTAGCGGTAGCTGGTTTACGCTATAGTGATATTCCTGGAAAATTAACAATCGCATTTGGGAGTGGTTTATGGCGTAGTCAATCTGCTTTTGCTGTTGGTGCAGGTTATACTTCAGAGAACGGTGATATTGGTTCCAACTTGTCAATTACCACTTCTGGAGGTCACTGGGGTATAAGTGCAGGGGTTAATGTGATACTCAACTAATAAACGACTAAATCCATAAAATTGATTTGCCCTTTTCTTAAATAAGAAAAAGGCAAATTTTTTATCTTTTTCCAGAGCTCTCTAAAGCTATTCTAAATGTATAAAACTCCCGTAATTATATAAAATCCGAATATAAAAAGCCTCTGACAACTTTGTTGAGAATAAAAGACCTTAGTGGTAAAGATTCAAAAAATTGATTGCTATTATTTTGATTTGTTAAAATGCTTCACGCAATGTCAATACGAATATACCCTTTATTAAAAGGAGACAGTTTTAGCTTTTATTTTCGTATAGTTTTAAACGTATGCTTTATAATGCAACGATCTACAGATATGCAACGTACTCCAAACACAAGTATTGCTTTAGGGTAGTGGAGCGCAAACGGAAAAAGAATGGAGCGTTTCTGTAGGTAATATGGCTTACGCTTTAGAGAAAAGCAGTATCGCAATAGGTAGTGAATATAATAAGAAGAGCGAATACGGGGAAAATGATTATACTCTTTCGAAGAGTGATTATTCAACAGTAGTGGGAGCTGTTTCTAAAGTTTTAGAATATGGTTCGATTTCACTTGGTTACTCCGTGCATATACATTTGCTCAAGAAGCTATTTCTATGGGCTTCTATTCAAAAGCAAATGGGGTTGGAAGTATCGCTTTAGGTTCTTATTCTAAAGTGACGGTTGATGGGGGGCTATTGGGAACAACTCTGTGTCCGGTAGGGCTGATGGCGTTTTTGGGTATACGTCTCTTCTGCAAGGACCGGCTAAAAACCCTGAATCTCAATGGAAAAGTATGAAAGTTGCAGTAAGTATTGGTGTTCCTAGTAAGAATATAATGCAACAAATTATAGGCGTAGCAGCTGGTAGCAAACCTACCGATGCAGTGAACCTTAGACAGTTACAGGATTTAGAAGAAGTTGTAAGAAAAAAGGGTGGAAATTGTCTATTGCTGGTGAGGAAGTTAAAGATATGGGTGCTAGATAGTACAATAAATTTTTCATCTGGAGTAAGTAACTTCAGGGTTAAAAGAGATAAGAACGATGAAAATAAGCTCATATTGAGTTTGGCTAATGATATAGCATTGAAAAGCATAACATTAGGAGAAAAAACAAAAGTAGATGCAACAGGCTTAGTAATTACTGATGTCCCACAAATAACCACCGGTAGTATTAATGCGGCAAGTAAAAAAGTAACAAATGTTGCAGAAGGAACTAGCAATACTGATGCAGTGAATTTTTCACAACTGAAGGGAATAAAAGAACAAGTAGCAGTGAGTATTTTTGTAAAATAGGATACAGCAACGAGACACATTACCATTAGTAAGGATATAGATGGGGCATTTTAGTAAAAAGCTTTCATAAATCCTCTAATGAAATAAAAAAATCTTATTCACGAAAAATAAACTGATGCCTAAGCGGATAATCAATAGGTACAAAAATTATATTTCTTTCAAAGAGATCAAAGCTAAAAACGACATGCAACCTTTGATAGAAAAACGAAATCTATTCTAATATTAAGTATTTTTTTACCTTCCTCAAATTGACTTTCACAAACCTGCCTCTAATTACACCTCTAAAGGCGTTGCAGAAACGACAGCTTACGTCTTAATTTTATTTATGTCCTAAAAACACACGTTGTAAGAGCGCGGACATGCAAGGGAAATAAGAAAGCTTTAGGGCTCTAGATCATACCTTTTTTGTGTTTTTAATCTATTATTATGAAGGGGTATTATGAAAAAATTATACACTACACAAAATCTGCGTGATTTGAGTTTTTTCGCTCACATCGTCGATCATCATTGTTTAAAGTAGCGTCGTTAGGAACTGCGGTTGCCTTATTTTTATCGAATGATGCTCCTGTTTTTTCAGCAAATCTCGATTTAACAAAAGCATCTCTCGAAAATGTGAAGAATGCTGCCGTAGTTTATCCGCAAAGCATCATCTCTGCGTATGATGATTATAACAGTGGTATGGATGGTTATAATTCTGTAATAAATGTTTTAACAGCTGACGGAAAATTTGCATGGGAAGATGCGCAAAACATCTTCACAGCGAATGGCACGCTCGTTTCTGATTCAAAAAGGGATAAGAGGGCTAAAAAAGCTGTTGTTTTAGATCCAGAGAAATATACGGCAAAAGAGAAAAGTTTTACTATAAACTCTATGGCTCGCGCTTCAGGGCTAGACGGTATTGCGATAGGTTCCGTATATGATAATCAAGATAGCATTGGGGAATATACATTCGCGAATGATTACTCCTCAAAGGTGAGGGTTGATGGTAATGGAGCTATTGTTATAGATAAGAATGCTGAAACGCGGGCGTATGGCAATGTTGTTCTTGGGGACGGTTCTTCGACTACATCGCTTGCTGGCGCTAGCGGTTACAGTCCTATCGAGCTAAGCAAAAAAAATAAAAACAGTGAGGTATGGAAAAGTACTGCGCATGCAGCAACTATTGGTGATTATAAAAATAAGGTAACACGCCAGCTTGAAGGAGTGGCTGCTGGTAGTTATTCTATCGATGCCGTTAATGTTGCACAGCTAAAAGCGTTAAAAACTTACGTAGACCAAGGTTGGCAGCTATCTATTGGGGGTAAAAATGCCACAACGATTGGTATAACGAGCACGGTAGATTTGTCGGCTGCAAGTGATAACCTTAAGATTACAAAAGGTGCGGAAGACAATAATGTAAAATTTGATCTAGCTAACAATATTACAGTGGAACGAGTTACCGCTGGGAGAAGCTCTATAAGTGATGATGGCATTATATTTGCTGATGGGGCTAGAATAACTGTGGATGGTATTGATGCTGGCAATAAGCAGATTACAGGAGTGGCAGCTGGGGAAGAACCTTATGATGCAGTGAATTTTGCGCAGCTACAAGAGATAAAAAATCAAATAGCAGCAAATAGTCTTGTTAAGCAAGATGGTGGAGAAGAAGGTCGTATCACCATTGGTATAGAAACAGGTGGTTCTGAAATCAATGTTGCAAACAAATCGGGTGAAGATAGGATAATTTCCGGTGTGAAGGCTGCTGTAAACAATAACGACGCTGTTAATAAACAACAGCTCGATGGTCAGATTGCAGATGTTGTTGACACTATAAAAAGCAATAGCCTTGTTAAGCGAGAAGAAGAGACAAATCGTATCATCATCGGTAAGGAAATAGAAGGCACAGAGATTAATATTGCAAACAAATCAGGTGATGCTCGTGCAATTTCCGGTGTGAAAGAAGCAGTTAAGGATGATGAAGCCGTTAATAAAAAACAACTTGATGGTGAAATTGCAGATATCACGGACAGTATTAAGGTCATTAAAGAAGCAAATAACTTTGCGGTTCTTTATGATAAAAATGCAGATGGCACCATTAATTATAATAGCGTGACTTTGGGTGGTGATAAGACTACGGCACCAGTTTCTCTCCATAATGTACAAGCTGGTACAATTGCAAAAGGGTCTCTTGATGCGATCAATGGCAGTCAGATTGAAAAAATATCTGAAGATGTAGCAAACATTTTGGGTGGGAATGCGGAATTTAGCGATGGTATTTTGTTTGGTCCGCTCTATCATTTATCGCGCATTTCTGAAGATGGCGTAGCAGTATCTAATGTTGGTGACGCTTTGACAGGGCTTGATGACAATATCAACAATGTGAATAGCCGCTTAACACATGTAGCCAATGAATTTACTCAGAAAATTGAGGGTGTTTCTAAAGATTCTCTATTGTGGAGTAATGATGAGCAGGCGTTTGTAGCACAGCATGGAGAGGGAAGAACCAATAGCAAAATTAAGTTTCTTGCCAATGGAGATATTTCTGCTAACTCAACAGATGCTATAAATGGTTCGCAGCTTTATTTGATGAGCAACCAATTGGCTGCGTATTTTGGTGGTGGCGCTGGTTATAATAATGGAAAATGGACCGCTCCTACTTTCAAGATAACGCATTTCAAGGCTAACGGGAGTTCTGCTGAAAAGAAGGATTATCATGACGTTGCCAGTGCTTTTGACGGCGTAAGTGAGAGTATGTCTAAGATAAACGACCGCATTCAAAATGTTGAAAACAATGTCTCGTCCAATGGTTTAAATTGGAATGAGCAGAAAAAAGCTTATGACGCTAGCCATGATGGTCAACCAAGTAAGATTATCAATGTAGCAGATGGTAAAATTGCAGAAGGTTCAAAAGATGCAGTCAATGGTGGACAGCTTTGGGAGACCAACGAACGTATCACTGGCGTTGAAAAAGATATTAAACATATTGAAAACAGAGTCGACAATATTTCCACTACGGTTACGAATATTGGTGAAACAGTTTTCAATATTGAAGACAGAGTTGATAATATTGAGAACACGGTTAATAATCTTTCTGATGGTGCAGTTAACTATGATAAAGATGTTGATGGTAAAAAGACCAATAAGATCACTCTAAAAGGTGGGAATGAAAGTGAACCTGTTATGATTGATAATGTTGCGGATGGTCGTATTGAACAAGGTTCGAAAGAAGCTGTTAATGGTGGTCAACTGCATGATTACACTGAGCAGCAGATGAAGGTCGTTCTTGATCAATCAAAGCATTACACAGATCAACGGGTGAATAATATCGTTATCGATGCTATTGATGATGCCGTTGATCGGGCTCACCAATATACAGATATGAAGTTTAATATTTTAAGTTATGCCATTGAAGATGTTCGGAAAGAAGCAAGGCAAGCAGCGGCGGTTGGTCTAGCAGTGTCCAATCTACGTTACTTCGACGAACCAGGATCTTTGAGTGTCTCATTTGGTAGCGGCGCATGGCGTGGACAATCGGCATTTGCTCTTGGAGCTGGTTATACATCTGAAAATGGAAAAATCCGCTCTAATCTCTCTGCCACAAGTGCTGGTGGTCATTGGGGAATAGGTGGTGCAATCACTCTGAAAATAAAATAATACGAACAATAAAAACCGAACAAAACATTCACCCTTATTTATTGAAATGAGGGTGAATATTTTTTACAGACGCACAGTATTTATCTAGAGATAAGCATAATATTTGATGACGATATAAACTTTGAGGTTTTATAGAAACCCCTTATATGCTTTTATTGCAAAAAGATCACAGTAGAATCCATATTGCTAAAAAGTTATATTTTTATGTTGCTATTTTCTTGAACAGTCTATAGTCATGCAGGAATGTATATTAATAAGACTCATTTTGATAAAATAACTTTCAAAGGGGGGATAAGTAGTGCGTAAAGATAAAAGATACATCAAAGGATCACGCATATATCATTACATGATATTTTAAGAAGAGAAGTCCTAACTAAAAAAGCAATTATCCAAAGCAAGTTAGATATCGGACATACTACAATCTCTTTTTATTTTACTTGTTATTAATAAAAAAATGCTTTCTAATAAAACTAAAGTCTATAATTAAGAAAACACATACTAAAACCTTTTTTAAAGCATTTTATAGTAACGACTACCAAGTAAAAAGTAATATTAAATATGGAAGACCTCTTTTTTAGTTAGTAAAAAACAGCACACTAAAACCCTTAGATTCTAAATGTATTATTTCTATGTCCACAAAACATAAATCAAAAACAAACATTTAAATCTCAATACAGAAAGCACAAACAAAACAAAAGACTCAAAATGTTCACATCCTAAGCAACGATCGTCTATTATGAATTCCAGGGAGATTAATAATGCTAAAATGTGTCTTTTTTATGTTTTGGAGGTGTTTTTAAGTTTTTTCATTGGAGAATTTGTTATGAAAAAATTATATGCCACATTAGCACACGATGATGCAAATGGGACTCATTTTCCTTATCCCTTGTCTTTGGTGAGGGTGCTTTTGTTGGTTGCAATAGTTGCGTTTTTATCGAATGTTTCTCCTAGTTTTTCGGCAAATGTCGATTTAAGCAAAATGTTCCTTGAAGGTGTCGAGAGTGCTGTTGTAGGAACTCCACAAAATGTTATCTCTGCTTATAATAGCGATAACAGTGAATTAGATGCTTCTAGTGCGTCAAAGGAGAATTATATAACAGCGTTGAGTGTTGCGACGACACCTAAGGTGGATGCTACCAGTGACTATGCAAATTTTCTCATCAATACTCTTTCTGGTAACAGTGATAAGAATTCCACAATAAAGACTGATAATAGTTCTGTAATAAATACTTTGACACCAAGACAACTTATTCCTGTTAGTGAAATGCAGAGAGGTGGTGGCAAAGGTGTTCAGTTGGGTGAGGCGGCGAGTGCGCCCTCTGTGTCGTCTATTGCGATAGGCAATGAGCAAAAATGTGATAAAGGCAAAAACTGTTATTACGTCGCTGCACGTGCGTCAGCTGAAAGAACAATAGCTATCGGTTTATCATCTGAAGCTAAGAATTATCAGGGAATTGCTATTGGTGTTACTGCAAAAGCACTCGCTGACAGTGCTGTTGCTATAGGTCCCTTTACAAAGGCGACAGAAAAAAATGCTATCGTTTTGGGGTATAGTTCAGAGGCGACAGGTTTGAATAGTATTTCTATAGGGCGCTCGGCGCACTCTTTGGGTCAGCATAGTATCGCAATAGGTTCTGATGATATTACAGATAAATATCCAGATGATTATACAACTGCGAAGAGTAATCATTCAATTGCCGTAGGGCGTGTTGCTAAAGTCCGAGGAGAAAATGGGATTGGTATTGGTCAGCGTTCATCGGTATGGGATAATGCTAACAATGGCATTTCTATCGGTTACTATTCAAAAGCACAGGCGTTGGATAGTATCGGGCTAGGTCACGACGCTTTGGGGATGGTGGAAGGGAGTGTTGCAATAGGAAGCCATACTAGAGCCAATAGGGCTGCAGGTGTTCCGGGTTATACTTCTGTGCTGCAGGGACCTGCAACGAATGAGGTATCTTATTGGAAATCTACATTAGGTGCTGTTAGTGTTGGTGATGTTGATGCTGGCAAAACACGACAAATTACAGGTGTAGCGGCTGGTAGTGAAGATGCAGACGCAGTGAATCTAAGACAATTGCAAGACTTAGAAGATGTCGTAAGACAAAATGGTTGGAAACTGTCTGTTGACGGTAAAAATGCTAAAACAGTCATTATGGATAGTGGAGTAGATTTTTCTACTGGCAGTACCAATCTTAACATTACAAAAGGCGATAAGGATAATAAGGTAAAATTTGATTTAGCTCAAGATGTTACATTAACGAGCTTAAAGGCAGGCACAACTGCCCTAGATGCAACAGGTCTGGTAATTACTGATGGACCGAAAATAACGACCGCGGGCATTGATGCTGGAGGTAAAGAGATAAAGAAAGTTAAGGCTGCAGCACTCACTGAGACTTCACAACAAGCGGTGAATGGTTCACAGTTATTTGCAACAAATAATGAAATTGCTGATGTAAGAGATAGTATCCTTGTTAAGCAAGAACAAGAAGAAGAAAATAGATTAGCGCGTAGTCTTCGTGCAGGGGGAACAGGTGTTATTACCATTGGGAAAGGAACTGGTGGCAATGAAGTCAGCATTCTGAATAAAGATAATGAGAAACGGAAAATTTCCGGTTTATTAGGTGGCGATCTCAGTACAAATTCAGATGAAGCAGTCAATGGTTCTCAGATAAATGTACTAGGTGGTAAGGTAGCTACTTTTTTTGGTGGAGATGCTGACTTTGGAAATGGAAACTGGACAGGTCCAAGTTTCAAGATTAAGATCTTCAATGAAGATGGTACTGAAGAAGATAAAAGCTATTCTGATGTAGCAAGTGCTTTAACAGGGGTTGGTACTTCTATCACAAATGTAAAAAAAGAGGTCACTGAAAATATTGATCAGAATGCTTTGATGTGGAGCGAAGAAGAAGGTGCGTTTGTAGCAACGCATGGGAAAGAAGATGCAAAAAGCAATAGTAAGATTAAGTATCTTGCGAATGGCGATATATCTGCAAGCTCAACGGATGCGGTGAATGGCTCACAGCTTTTTACCACCAATGAAAATGTTACTAAGATTGCTGAGCATACAGCGAAATATTTTGGTGGTGATGCTAAGTATGAGAATGGTGAATGGACCGCACCAAAATTCACGGTTAAAGCTGTCAAAGATGATGGTGTTGCAGTTGAAGAGAAGCAGTATGATAATGTTGCGGATGCGTTATCTGATGTTGGCGCCTCTTTCACGAATATTCACAAAGAGATTAACAAGGTTGTAAGTGATAGTCTTGTTAAGCAAGATGCAGATACAAGTCTTATCACTATTGGTAAAGAAGTAGCAGGCAGTGAAATCAATATTGCCAATAAAGATAACGGGGATCGGACGCTTTCTGGTGTAAAGGAAGCTGCGAATAACAATGAAGCGGTTAACAAGGGACAGCTTGATAAAGGTTTAAAAGATCTTTCTGATAAACTTCAGTCTGATGAATCGGCGGTTGTTCATTATGATAAAATAGGTGATGAGACTGATTATACGAGTGTGACATTAGGCAAAGGTAAGAATTCTTCCTCTGTTGGCCTTCATAATGTTGCAGATGGTAGTATTGCTAAGGGCTCTCATGATGCAGTGGCTGGTGGACAGCTTCATACAATCACAGATGATTTATCAAAGATTTTAGGTGGAGATGTATCCTTTGATGGTAAAAGTTTTAAACAACCAAAGTATGACTTATCGACAGTTTCTAAAGACGGTAAGGTAGATGACAAAACCTATGAGGATGTTGGTTCTGCCTTTAAAGGACTTGATAAGAATATCAAGACTGTGAACGATCGTATTAAGGAAGTTTCACAAGGAGTAGCACAGGATTCTTTGGTATGGAGCAAGGATGAGGATGCCTTTGTAGCGCAGCATGGAGAAGAAAATAGTAAAACCAATAGCAAGATTAAGTATCTTTCGAATGGAGATATATCTGAAGGCTCAACCGATGCCGTGAATGGTTCACAGCTCCATTCTACGAACACAGCCCTTGCAGAATATTTCGGTGGTAATACCAAGTATGAGGAAGGCAAATGGACAGAACCTGATTTCAAAGTTGCGCAATTCGATGCTGATGGCACAGAAGGTGACGAGAAGACTTATCATAATGTTGCTGCTGCTTTTGAAGGTGTTAACAGTGCTTTCACCACTCTGAATGAAGAGATTGTCGATGTAAGAGACAGTATCCTTGTTAAGCAAGAAGAAGAGACGGGCTTCAGTCGTAGTCTTCGTGCAGGGGGATCGGGTGTTATCACCATAGGTAAGGCAGCAGGCGGTACGGAAGTAAGTATTCTTAACAATGAAGGTAAGGAACGGACAATCACCGGAGTGAGTGCTGGAACACTCTCAGAAAGCTCAACGGATGCGGTTAATGGTTCGCAACTTTTTACAACCAATAAAAATGTTACTAAGGTTGCTGAGCATACAGCGAAATATTTTGGTGGTGGTGCAGGCTATGATGATGCAGGTGAATGGACTGCCCCAAGTTTCAAGGTTAAGAAATTCGATGATACAGGCAATTCGAAAGAGGAAACTTATAATAATGTTGCGGATGCGTTAGATGGCGTAAGTACATCTTTCACGAATATTCACAAAGAGATTAACAAAGTTGTAAGCGATAGCCTTGTTAAGCAAGATAATGATACAAAACTTATTAGCATAGGTTCTGGAAAAGGTGGTGCTGCAATCAGTATAGCAGATAATACGAGTACAGATCGGACACTTTCTGGTGTGAAGGCGGCAGAAAATGATAACGAAGCGGTTAACAAAGGGCAGCTTGATAAAGAGATCAAAGGTCTTGCTCAAATCGTTAAAAGTGATTCTTTGAATTGGAGTGAAGCGGATAAAGCTTTTGTAGCGCAGCATGGAGAAGGAGATACGAAAGGGAATAGCAAGATTACGTCTCTTCAGGCTGGAACTGTTTCTAAAGACTCAAGCGAAGCGGTTAATGGTTCTCAGCTTTATTCATTAGGTGATAAGGTTGCTACGTATTTTGGCGGAGGTGCCAAGTATGAGAGTGGAGAGTGGACGGCTCCAAGTTTCAAGGTTAAGACTGTTAAGGAAGATGGCAAGGATGAAGAGAAGAGCTATACTGATGTAGCTTCCGCCTTTGAGG
>NZ_JBHIRG010000026.1:0-10629 GCF_042196965.1 Bartonella sp. AA83SXKL | reverse complement strand
AGAGCCGCACCGGCTTCTGTCAGCCCTTGGGCTTTATAATCCCAGTCTTTAAATTCAGCCTTAACTGCTTGCCAATCAACTTTCCTTACAAATCTTAATCAACCCAAAGAAATAACCTGAAATAGCAGTGTGTCGTATGGAAAATTAAAAACAAAAACCGAATGAAGAAAATGCACTTGAGACTTGCCTATGGCTTCACTGGTTTATTGCTGTAAAAGCTTCAAATGATGATATCTCTAATACTTTTTTCGCTTGTTCTCTTGTGGTAGCTTCCACAAGCGAAAAGATATGGACGATGACACCTCTTCTCAAGCTTATCAAACTGAACTCAAAGGTATTTCCTTATTGATTTTGAAAGAGTCCTTAAAACGCATTTTGCAGAGCAACGTAGAAAGCATGTCTAAAAAAATCATTCCAAAAGCAACAGATTTTTCTAAGTATTGTGAAGAGATTGAAAAAGATCTTCTTTCACGAACCAAAACTCTTCATAAACTAATAATAGGAGAGTTTAAAATAGATTTCTAAAAAATAGCAAAATAGTGAAAAGTGCTGATCATTTTTGGATTGGATATGCATTTAAAGAGTGATTAAAAAGTTTTTTTAATGTACAATATATTTCTAGAAGCCAAAATGGCTCTATAGTATCAAATTTATAAAGTAAATAAATCCATTAATACAAATTAAGGATTTTAGGATACACGAATTTCAAAATATTTGTTTTTTTAAAACATGAATAGCCAGCATCAGCACAAAAAATGTTGCGGCAGTTATGAGTCACTTTCATGTATTTTTGAAATAACAGAGCTTTTCTTTAATCTTTATGAAAGGGTTGCCAGTGCTATGGGCTTTTTTGAAAGGTGGATTTGGGTATCAAAATGCAAGCGAGAGTTTGGGATTATGGAGCTCTGTGTTTAAAGCTATCATCAACTATAGATAAATCATAAACGAGGTTAACTAAAATATTAAAAGCAACTGGATGCAATAGAAGACATTGCTATTAAAATAAAAGATAGATTGTATTTTTATATCAGAAAATAATTTAAGAAATTGAGATCATAATTTTTCCACAGGAAATAAATATATTTACAAATAAGCAGCTAAGAACCTTGTTTGGCATTATAACTTTTATATTTTTATGTTTTTTAGGAATTAAAAAAATCTTGACTTTATTCAGAGTATTTTGACATTCGCGTCTGTTTCTTTGGTAATAGTCACAACGGTTTTTGAAATTTTATGCAATTCTAATATTCCTTCTGAATTGCAGAGCACCCCAAAATATAAAGATGATGATACAACATGTTGGGTGAAACTAACACGTGATTTACAACAGTATTTGCACAGACTTTTAAAGCTAATAAGTTTAGCGCTTGTCGTTTTAATTTTCCCAAATAGTTATAAAGAAACGGTTTCTTTACCTGTCATTTCTAGGTATGTGGAGTACAAGCTTTCTTTTCCATTGGGATACTGTACTTTGGTACTCAGATATTGCTCTTTGGTATTCCTTTTTAGTTTGTGTATTGTTTCTTATGTTACGTACACGCAGTTTAATAAATATATCTATTTACACACTACAGTGCTCAGTTAAAAAGCCATAGTAAAACTTCCGATTTTATAAAACTGTTTAGATTAAATGGCGTTGTCTCTTCTCAACGTTCATAGATGAAATCAACAAGGAGATAAAAAAACTATCGAAAGCAGTTTGATACTCTTTGTCGCAGGAAAGAGGTCAACGCATTGAACGAAGCATGGCATCACGTAAAATGGCGTTAATCCGCATTTAATATCCTTTCCCTTGACTTTTAAAGTCACGCTAGCACGTCTGAATCCACACGCACTGTTGTAACAGTTTTGGGTGATTTATAGAATGGATTGAAAACGGCGTTTTTCCAGAACACATCATTGAGTGACGGAATATCTCTATGATCAATTGCACTATCCGACATTACAGCCAATTTATCAATTTCAACTCTCTGTTCATCTGTCAAAGGTGATAAGTTACCTACCTCAATTTCATAACGAACTTTCTTCTTTATAACGTTTCCTTTCTTTCAAATTGGCTCGCCGTGCTGAAATAATACGGATTACCTCTATGCCATCTTTATCGTCATGGACAATATGCGCTACGAATAGTAATAAAAAACCTCCACAAGCACTAAAGCTTGCTAACCATACTCTCCATTTTCAATACGGTCTTGTTTAGCCATGGAGAATAGATCAGAAAAAACATATGCAGCTATTTCAAAACTTTACACGGTACTTTCTAAGATTACTTTTTGTTTTAGCTTCATCCCATTCAACTCTTATTTTTATACCTTATATTAATACATTTATAAGGGTATTATATACATCAAGAGTTTTAGATGAACACTTAATTATCCATGTTTTTGTACAATTAATATAATTTAATACTTTAAAAATTAGTGATTAATTAACTAAAAATATTAAAAAATAATAAATTATTCTAAGGCTTTATGCATATAATATGCAAATCGAATAAAACTTACAAGCCTGTTAAATAAAATAATATTAATTGGCTATTTAGGGGCTGCTCCTGAAAGCAAAAATGAATTTTGGTGCCGAAACATTCAATTTTCGTATGGCTACCTCTGAAAGCTATGCAGAAAAATACCAATAAAAAAGTAGACAAAACAAAATGGTATTCCGTGATGCTTTTTAATCTACATACATTTGGAAAACTTGTTCTTCAGTACAGAACTGCCCCTTTTTCCGAATGAATGAGAGGAACGGTTTTTTTAATGGTCAACGCTACAAAGGATGCAATCAGCACTTTCAAGAAACCACTAACCAAAAAACCTAATGAACTTATTAAAACTGTCAGCAAAGGAACCTGTGTCATATACGCTACCCATGGTATTCCAAAAGAATAGACTATCCCAATGCCACCCACAGTATTTATCACAAATAATATTATAAAATTTAACCGCTGCCAAAATAATTCTACCATAAAGCCAATAAAAAATGCAGCAAATGGAAAACTAATCAGATAACCACTCGTAACTCCTGAAAAAACACTAATTCCACCACGACCACTAGGCAATAGAGGTAACCCAATCGCAATAAGAGCAAGGAAAAGAAGTGATGCTAAAGCTCCCCTTTTCGCTCCAAGTATAGAGCCTGCTAACATCGGAGCCATAGACTGAGCTGTAATAGGGACACCCAGCAAAAAAGGAAGATAAATAGGAGGAAAAAGACTCAAAACAGCGTAAATAGCGGCGAATAAAGCAATATAAACTAAATCTTTTGTATTCACTGAATTATTCCTTCACTAGGGAAAAGCTTTCGTTATTGTTGTACAATTAATAAAAAGTATCAGATTTATAAAAGTACACTTTAAATGCCTTAGATATAGAGAAAAATACTATAATAATTTATTTTAATAATATCACTTATATGAATCATATTAGATTCTATAATGTTTAAATACATCATAAATTACTATAGTTAAATTCAATAATAGTGATATACGAATATTATATAACAACAGCATAACAAAATAATGCATTTATTTTAGTTATTATGCTTTGAATGAATGAGAGGAAAAGATCTTTTAATCGCGAGTGCAATAAAGGATGCAATCAACGCTTTTAAACAATCGCCTATCAAAAAAACTGATGAAGCCATTAAAACATTCAGTAAAGAAACTTTGGTCATACAAGCTGTCCATGGAACACCAAAAGAATAAACTATCCCAATGCCACCGACAGTATTTATCACAAATAATATTATAAAATTTAACCGCTGCCAAAACAATTCTACCATTAAACCAATAAAAAATGCGGCAAATGGAAAACCTATTAAATAACCACTTGCAATCCCTGAAAAGACACTGATCCCACCGCGACCACCAGGCAACAGAGGTAATCCAATCGCAACAAGAACAAGAAAAAGGAGTGACGCTAAAGCACCCCTTTTTGCCCCAAGAATAGACCCTGCTAGCATCGGTCCCATCGATTGAGCTGTAATAGGTATCCCTAGAAGAAAAGGAAGATAAATAGAAGGGAAAAGGCCCAAAATAGCATAAACAGCGGCAAATAAGGCAATATAAACTAAATCTTTTGTATTCATTTGATTCTTCTTTCACTATAAAAAACTTTGATTATTATGAGATGCTGTATCAATGGTATCAGCATCATAAGAACGCGCTTCCAATGCTTCAGCCACTTCTGAAGCCATTCTTATGGTTCGTATAATTAAAGGTATCGCAAGAGCGACAATGTTAGTGTTAAGTCCCCGTGCTTGCTGTGCTTCATGTACCTCATTAAACTTTTCACTCAAAAGAGGAATAAACCTGATCGCCATAGAGATAACCATACTCACTTTTGATGGATTTATACTAAAACAACGAAAGGGCTGGAGGCCTGCTTCAATTGCATCCACCATATCTGAAACTTTTGTTGTGAATGAAATAAGTGATGATAAAGAAAAGAGGATAACAAGACGTAATATGACCTCAACCCCCGTAAACCAACCGCTAAAAATAGTTTGAAATACAAATAGAAGAACTAAAAGCAATCCCATCGATTTAAATTGCTTTATCGCAGTTTTGAAAGGGACCTTGGCGACTCTATAGAATAAGATGACCAACAACAAAAATAACCCAAGAAGCGCTATGGAAGAAACCATTATTATAAAAGTTCCACACGCCGTAAGAAATAATAACTTAACTCCAGGACTTAACCTATGAATAAACGTATCCCTTGGAATATATAAACCGATCATGACATTCTTCTTATATACTCCTTGATAGCAACAAAAGGTACATCATCAATTGCTATCTCCCCCTTATCAAAAACCAGCACTCTATCAAACTTTTTCAAAAACTCCAAATCATGCGATACAACTATTGCCGTTTGTGGTAATTCTTCTATCACTTGCGTAACGCGATGCTTATTTCGCAAATCAAGTAATGTTGTCGGCTCATCAAAAATAATGTAGTCTGGTTTCATTGCAACTACACCGGAAATAGCAACGAGTTGTTTTTGCCCACCACTTAATAAATGGACAGCGTGATTTCTGAAATCTTGAAGTTCATAGCGTTGTAAAATTTCATCTACACGCTCCTTAATTTCATCTTTATTAAGCTTTAAATTTTTGAGACCAAAGGATAAATCCTCTTCAACTAATGGTAAAACAATCTGATTATCGGGATTCTGAAATACAAATCCAACTTTACGCTTTACTGCTTTTGCATCGCGCTTGGTATCAAGCCCATCAACGCTTACAAAACCGTGAGATGGTAATTGGAGTCCATTAATAAGACGAACAAATGTACTTTTTCCAGAACCATTCGCACCTATAACAGCAATTCGTTTTTCGGTAAGCTGTACAGTAATATTTCTTAAAACACACAAATCACCAAAAACTTGTGTTACCTCATCAAATTTTATAGTCCCCAAGATTTATTCCAATCAATCCCTTTTATTAGCTCTTCTTTCTCTATCGTTTCAGTTTATAACCTAAAAGTAATAATAAGCACCATAGAGGAATAATAATGACTGCCAAACTCATATCAGGCATCTGTACAGGAATATATGTTTCAAGAAAAGGCACGCTTATTCCTATCATATCAAAAAGTCGAGTCATCAATCCATTTTGCCCAAAACCACTGATAAACATAATGCAAAATAATAAAGCAAGAAAGCAGAGACAAAGATAGTTAGCGTAAGGATATAAACCAAACGCATAAGTAAAGTTGCCTTTTCTGTTCTTATGGGCATTGCGAAATTTCAAATGAACAATAACAATAATAGCCCAAGTAATCACTGCTGCTGCAGTTGCAAGAGCCATGATCCGCATGAAACTATTATCAGGAACAAGAGCATTAACAACGACAATCAACACCGTACAGAATGATGAAAAAAGGATAGCAATATAAGGAACACGAGCAGCACTCAGTTTACTAAAAATATGTGGTGCATTTTTTTGTACAGCTAAACTATAAAGCATACGGCCATTAGAATAAATGCCACTATTGTAAACAGAAATAGCAGCCATAATCACCACAAAATTCAAAATATGACCAGCAGCAGGAATTCCTATAGTCTCGAAAATTGTGACAAAAGGACTACCATTTTTTCCAATCATATTCCAAGGGCTGATTATCATAATAATGCTGATAGAACCAATATAAAAAATTATAATCCTCCACATAACTTGACGAATAGCCGCTGGAATTGTTTTTTGTGGATTAGATGCCTCTCCAGCAGCAATACCAATAAGCTCTGTTCCTCCAAAAGAAAACATTACTACAGAAGTTGCTAAAACAACCCCTACTGCTCCATAAGGAAAAAAACCGCCATGGTCCCAAAGATAATGAATATTCGCTTGATTTTCCCCTAGTCCAGTGACAATGAGAAAAATTCCAAAAATAATCATACCAATAACAGCAGCCACTTTGATCAAAGCGCAAGCAAATTCAAATTCTCCATAAAAACGAACATTAAACAAATTAACAAATGTAACAAATAAAAGAACAATGAAAGATGTCTTCCAATGATCAATCAAAATCCAATGATCAAGGTAAAACCCTATCACTGTAAGTTCAGCCATGCTCACAAGAATATAAAGAAACCAATAATTCCAACCTGTTATGAAACCAGCTAATCTCCCCCAATATTTATAAGCAAAAAAACTAAATGCTCCTGAAGACGGTTCTTCTACTGACATTTCACCAAGCATTCGCATAATGAAATACATAATAAGCCCGCCGACAAGATAAGATAAAATAACTGAAGGGCCAGCTAATTGAATTGCCTCGGTTGATCCATAAAAAAGTCCTGTCCCAATAACGCCACCCAAAGCAATCATTTGAATATGGCGATTTTGAAGGCTACGCTTTAATTCCTCGTGCTTTTTTTCAGACATCATGCCTCACTACTTTTGTTGAACCTAACCTCAACTTTTATTGAAAAATTAGGCACCTCTTTCAAAAAACACAAAACAAACGTAAACTTATTTTCTTATCATAATGCAACTCCTTATTTTTTTGTGCATTATACGTATGTCCCGTTGAAGTTTTAAGAAAAAATATGCTCCACCCTTTATTTAAATTAATGTCCTTCATTTTCGTTACACTAACCATTATAGCATTGGTCATTGATAACACACACTCTGTAATCACATCACATTGGACAACAACCCCCTTTAATAAAATTTTAACAAGCCTTCTGCAAACAGATATCTATCACCTTAATCAATCTCTATGCAAGGTAATGCCTGATTTTCTGTCCTCAATTTGCATTACTCTCACTTATTTACCCGCATGGTCTATCTTTGGTGCTTTAGCAATAGTATTTTGTATCTTAAATTACGAAAAACAAAAGCCTTTTCACAAAATATCATATACATATAACGAAGAGTACATTTGATCTTGAAAAAAACTTCTAGAGCTCTCTGTACTATACACAACAGGTATCGCTTAGAGCACCTCACCCTATTAAAACAACTGAAAATCATTTGATCATCAGAATGGATTAAAACGCTTTATTATAAATATATGCGCTCAGTTATAAATTATACGGGCTCACTTATGATTTCTATAGATAATGATAACATTACTTCATTTGTATCAATTTAATAAAAACTAGCGAATAAACCTAACTCCCATCTATAGAAAACTCTGTACAGAAAAAACTTAACATATTGAAGTTCATATATTTTTATGGATGTTCCTTTATACTCTACAAAAACTTTTCTTAATTTTAGTACTAGAAATCACATATAAAAAAACGTCTTCTAAT
Source organism: Bartonella sp. AA83SXKL (assembly GCF_042196965.1). Classification (NCBI taxonomy): domain Bacteria; kingdom Pseudomonadati; phylum Pseudomonadota; class Alphaproteobacteria; order Hyphomicrobiales; family Bartonellaceae; genus Bartonella; species Bartonella sp. AA83SXKL. The sequence goes on along the minus strand of NZ_JBHIRG010000026.1, from coordinate 2,869 downwards.
ATCAGCACTCCTTATAAAATTGGAACTTCTTGAAATTAATGAAGAAGCTTATAAAAATTATTCTACAAGTCTAACAAAATGCGTTAAACAAAAACCAATCTGTAAATAATTGCAATTGTAATAAAGAATATTTCGCATCTTACTCCCATTGTGACATCCACCCTATTACATCTAAAAAAATCCAAGAGACTATTAGCAGAAAAATTTTAAGCATCTTCTCTCTATTGAGAAAATGGTAAAATAACAGCTTCAGTCACACTCTGTTCTTTTAAATCTGAAAATCGTTTCGCTAAAACATCAACTTTTTTAGATATCTCATCCAAACTTTTCCATTGATCAATTACCACTCGAGAAAGTTCCTCAATGAATTTTTCTTGGTAAACTAGCTTCATTTCTAGTTCTATCAGCCGATCTTCATCCGACATGATTTTTACTCCCTCTTAAATAAAAAAACGTGATTAATTTTATTAATCCTCCTCCCTTTTTCTTCCCATAAAAATGAGAAGTAACTTTTCAAATAATTCTACTCATCTTATTTGCACATTATAAAAGGTTTATGATGATCTTTATTTTCCCAATCACTTATACAACAAATTTCTTTCTTAAGAATCAGAAAATGTTTTTATCTTTACTAAGTTATCTTGACACCATTTTTCATCCTAAAGATCTACATTCCCAGCTTCTTAATTTAAGTGCTATCGTAAATTGGAAAGCATTTTATAGCATTAAGGTCAAAGAATACTTTCCTCTGACTTTTACATACTTCTCCTTCAAATTATTATCATATGTATAAATTATTGAAAAAATGCATTCTTGCTTTTATACGTACTTTTAGCTATTACCCTCAAATTAGTTTTGTTTCATTGACTTACAAACCTATGCCGCATTAGCTCAGTTGGTAGAGCACATCATTCGTAATGATGGGGTCGCTGGTTCGAATCCGGCATGCGGCACCATTTTTTCTCTTTAACCTATTGAAATATATAATTTTTTTATTTGATTTTCTATTTTTTAGACCACCTTTTAGTCCACCTCTTGTGGTTTATACAATTTTACTTAATTTGTTGTTATTTGCTCCGTATTTTTCTTTGGAGTAAAAGCTAGAATCTCTTTTTTTCTCCATCTCACTGCTCTTCCTAGCTTATAGGGTTGCGGAAACTCCCCTTGAAGCACCCAATTGCGAATCGTTGTGGTTGATACACTAAAAAGCTGTGCACATTCACGGGTTGTTACATATCTATCGCCATCATCAAATATCATCTCATTACCTTTCTATTTTTATATTACTTATTACCTAAATGGGTGGGGGTGCTGGGAGGAGAAAGCACCCCCATAGAGTCAAGCAGCTTTTGTCAAAATCTTTTGCATTTCTTGTTCTATCTCTGCTAAAAAGGCTTCGACCGCTTGATTAATCTCTTCAATTTGTTCTTCATCACGGTGAATGCGTTTGATTTTCATGCGTAAGTATGTTGATTACCTCGTAAAACGTGGGTCATAACTGATAAAATCACACCATTTTCGTCCCGTACAAGCCATTTGGAATTGCATTTGCGCGCTATATTCAGGCTTTATAGTGTCATCTATAAAGAAGCGTAAGTGGTTTGGTGATTGTGGACATTTGACTTCAACTAAACCGTCATCACCAACAAACCCATCAGGACTAGCACCAGCCATTTTGATTGTGGGGTGTTGTATGAAACCACACTCTATGATCTCTGTATCATAAATAAATGCATATTCTTTCAAGGCATCTTCTTCATGTTCAATGCCCCATTGCATAGCCGGAGTTGGATAAGATTGGCTTACTTCACCAGTTAAACGTTCTGTTATAAGTTTGATTTTGTAGTCTTCATATTTGCTTGTAGGCATTCCCTTTGCTGTTTTACTCAGTAGGTTGTAAACGTTTGAAGCGGTGACTTTTCCCAAGCGGGCTTGAAACCACTCTGCTGTTCTTTGTTCCATTTCACACCGCCGTTTGTTGTTGAGTTGGTACATATTCAATATCTTGGATATGAATGTATTCTGCTTCTTGTATAGGAGCGTCTATTTTCTTTTGTGATGAATGAGATTGCTCTGTTTTAGCTTTTTGCCTCTCTTGCAATATATCAAAAATTATTTTTGCTTTTTCATCAGGAATATCTTCAAGGCTCTCGACTTTTGCATAATCAAGTATCCTTGCTTCATTGGTTCCAGTTTCTTCAATTAATTCTTGGATTTGTATAAGCATGTCATGAGAAACAAGTTGTACTTGTGTGGTATTATTATTAATACGAGCCGCTTCATCTTCTTCATAAATGCCGGAAAAACCGAAAGCATAGCGTGCACATTGTATAGTTGCTTTATGACGTAACATACGTGCTGGATATTTTTTCCAAGGTTCACTTTTTTCTTGCACGCATTCATTTAAATATTCAGTGACTTCGATAGGGTTTTTAATGCCTTTAAGATGAATAGCACATTTAATGGCAATTAAACTCCCATCTTTATCGAGTTGATCTTGAAAAGTCATGCCATCAAATTTAGGATTAGATTTAATGATCTTAATCCATCCATCAATAGAGACAACAGGGATAATACCGCCGCCTTTTTTAGGGAACGCATAGATTTCTTTTGTTAATGGGTTTAATCCATAAGTATTTGCAACCGAGATAAAAGCAGCGAATTCTTCATTAGAGAAGTTATGATTGATACAAGTTTTGATAATTGTTTTACGAAATTCATCATGAGAAAATCCATATTTTCTTGCCATGGTTGTTAAAGAAGAACTTGTCATTATTGTTTTCCTCCATTGCGCGCAATTCCCCCGTGGCGTGAATCACGCTGGTGTTTAAAAGTTGGTTTGGTTGTTAGAGTTTGGATTTTATAGGCT
>NZ_JBHIRG010000025.1:0-13389 GCF_042196965.1 Bartonella sp. AA83SXKL | reverse complement strand
CAACCTCGACAACTTCAACACCGTGTAGAAAACCTGTTGCCATACTTTATGCTCCTTTAAATGGTTGGCTAATGAAAATGAATGGGAAAAATGAGGGTTGGATTTGAAATCGCACCCTTTAAAACAGTAAAACATAAGAATTTTGGTTCACTCGCATTTCAAATGCGAGTGAATAGTAAAGGGTAGCATTTCAAATGCGATCCTTTGAAAACAACAATATGTGAAATAATTTTTTAAAAGCATATTGACACTAATAAACCCTCATGTTATTCGAATCACAAGTGCTAGAAACACTAAACCATTAGCGGATAGGTCACGTAAGATCTCTCCCATGCATTTAAAATACTGATTGTCTTTTATGCTATTATTGGCATATAACGATTTTGTCGGGTGTAGCTATGCTATACAATACCTTCTCACGAGGGGAAGACATAGCGACGGACTAATGGCCGTGTTTCTAACGCCCGGCACCCTTGGGGGTGTCAATAGAGACATTAAAACCATTAGGAGTTCATCATGAACAATTTAGTGACAATCAACAATGATGGCATCGTTGTCACAACCTCTTTAAAAATTGCTGAGGGTGTGGGGAATACGCATAAAACAGTTATACAGTTAGTACGCAATAATCGTAAGGATTTTGAAGAGTTTGGTTCACTTGGATTTGAAATCCAAGTGAGTAAAAGAGACGGTAAAGGTGGTCAAAAGAGAGTAATTGCTATCCTCAATGAACCACAAGCCACTCTACTCATGACCTATATGCGTAACAATGATATGGTGCGTGCATTCAAAAAAGCCCTCGTTAAAGCTTTCTATGATTTAAAAAACCAGTTAATTGATAATGACCGTGATACACGTTTTGATTTTCCAAGCAACTGGGACGAAATGGGACCTACTGAAAAAGCTGTTTATATTTATGGACCGCTTCACATGCATCTTGTGAAAGCTTTTACATTAGCAGAAGAGAGCAAACATTATAAAACGCTTGTTGAAGAAGCCAAACGAGTTTTAGTAAGCCCTGTTGCAAAAGTAGCTTAAGTTTAAAAACATGATTTTATCTCCTCGCCTTTGAGGCGGGGAGGTAGTTAACAGCATAAAATATCTTTACATAATACATATTGTACGTATAATACGTATTATACATTAAAGATAGGATGTGCATATGAAAAAATATAGTTTTACAGATGTAAACCGCGGGGCAGGCGATATTTTAGACGAGGCTATGTCTACACCTGTAGCTTTGACAAAGCGAGGGCGTGAAAAAATCATTATGCTTCCTGTTGATTTATATCATGAATTAATAAAAGCGCGTTCTGGTGCACAATCTTTTGTTTATGCAGATGCACCGCAAAATATATTAGACGACTTAGATCGTGGTTTAGATGATATTTTAAATGGCGACGAACATGTTTAAAGCAGGGGATGTTGTTCAATATTATTATTTATGGCACGAACAAGCGCAAAAAGGTGAACATTCGGGGCGCAAAGCGCGTCCTTCCTGTGTTATGGTTAAAACTAAAAGCCATATTTTTTTGTTTCCTATTACTTCTCAGGAGCCTATTAATTTACAATATAGCTTAAAAGTACCTGAGATAGAATGTAGACGTGCGGGGTTGCAAAAGCAATCTTGGGTGCGTGTTGATGAATTTAATGTTGTTCCTTGCGAATCTTTGTTTGACTTTGAAGATTTAAAACCACAAGGGCGTTTTAGCCTCGCTTTCGTGCGTAAAATTGCACTTAAAATTAAAGAAGTTAAAGCAATAAAACCACTTGGAAAAGTCTCTAGAGATTGAGTCACAAAGTCAAACAGCGTGGAGTATTGGAACTTTGCTAACATCTGTTTCACGTTCAGCATGCCACGCATCATAATTGGCTTGCATACGTAACCATATGGCAGCTCCATTCCCAAACATTTTGCCAAGACAAGCCGAAAGAGAAGGAGATATAGGCTTTTCGGCATTTAGAATATCATAGAGATGTTGGCGTGATATACCAAGAATCTGTGCGATTTCTGTCTTCGTTTTACCAGTTTCAGGAATAATTTCTGCCAAAACTTCTCCTGGATGAGTAGGACAACGATTAGGATTGCGTGTATTCATAGATAGTCTTCTTTGCAATTAACTTAAAAACCATTACAATCTAAACAGTATAACATCAATACTGTGTAATTTAAGAAATGAATATCAAACCAATTCGTACAGAGAGAGATTACCAAGAAGCCTTAGAGATTGTGTCTGCAATGTTTGATAAGCAGCCAGAAGTTAATACTCCAGAATTTGATAGAATGAAAACTCTTGTTTTGTTAATTGAAGCTTATGAAGCAGAGCACTATCCTGTTTCTCCTCCTCATCCAATTGAGGCTATTAAATTTAGAATGGAACAAATGAACTTGGCCGCTAAAGATCTTGTTCCTGCGATTGGTTATTTAAATCAATGATAAGGCATTTTATTAGGATTTATGAAATTTTTTCTTGTATTTGGTAACTATACACGATACAATATGTTATGATTTTGGGATTTAAACATAAAGGGCTTGAAGCCTTCTACAATACTGGCATTACAAAAGGAATTCAGTCTGCTCATACTCAAAAGTTAAGGCGTATTCTAGGTGCTCTTGACGTAGCTATATCACCAAATGATTTGAATTATCCGTCCTTTCGATTACATCCTCTAAAAGGTGATCTTAAGGGCTATTGGTCAATTACAGTAAATGGAAATTGGCGTGTAATATTCCGTTTTGTTGGTATAGATGTCGAATTGGTTGATTATCTAGATTATCATTAAATAAGGAGAGCTAAAAAATGATGAAAAACCCTCCACACCCTGGTGAACTCTTGCGTGAAGATGTAATCGCAGAACTTGGCTTATCTGTTAGTGAAACAGCCGAACGGCTTGGTATGTCTCGTGTAGCATTTTCTAGGGTTTTAAATGGGAAAGCCGCTATTAGTCCCAATCTCGCTATTAGGCTTGAAATGGCTGGTGTGAGTACTGCACGTGCTTGGCTAGCTATGCAGGCAAATTATGATTTAGCGCAAGCTCTAAAACATAAACAACCTAAAATACATCCTCTTTTCACGAGTTCTTGTTAGTTCCGTTCTATCGTATTGGAATGCTTTCTGAATGTAATATTATAGCTTAGTTTTGATCATCTTTCTCTTGTGGTTTTTTATAACCATTTAATCTTTCCACAATCTTATGAGGACAGCGCCATCAGCTCCAGCGCCGCTTGGAGAGGAATCTCCATGAGAGCCAGCACCACCACCACCAAAACCACGCCCTGCTTTTCCTGAACTGTAGGAACCTAGTCCTATCCCTCCAGCTCCACCCCTTGATGTATCGCCTCCAGCATCACCGCCATTACCGCTTGTTTTTCCATTGATTCCGCTTGTCCCAGCATAACCATTTCCGCCTTTGGCAATTCCTAAGTGGTCATCCGTTGCTAAACCAAAGTTTCCACCTGTACCTCCAGCACCGCCATCGCCTGAATGGCGGCCAGAAATACGATTATTTGAGTAAATAGGATAACCAGCACGACCATACTCTCCTCCTGTAGCGGTAATAAAATTTTTGCCAATGATTGTTGTTTCTCCAGATTTACCTTGTACACCCCGCCCTGAAACAGAAGCTCCTCCTTTACCAATGACTATATCTTCATGACCATTTAAACTGGCTTTATAGCCATACCAGACTGAACAACCGCCACCGCCGCCACCTCCTCCTAATCCTGGCGTATCTGCTCCACCACCACTACCGCCACCACCCCAAGCTTGGATCTCAACCTTGGTTTGGTCCGTTACCCAATCGGGCCATTGAATTTTTCCATTTTGTGTATACAGCAGTTCAGCATCAGCAAGTGCAGGCCAGTTAATGATATTCTCAATCAAATCTTTTTTAATTTTTTCTCTTTCTGCCAAGATAGCTGCATCTACTTGCTCTTTCGTATAAACAAGATCTCCATCGACTTTAAGCGGTCCTTTCAACGTGCTTCCCGTTGTGCTTAAACTGGTAACTATTTCACCATTATGGGTGAGATTAAACGACGAATTACCCAACAGTTCTAAGCCACCACTCATAGTGATTTTGCTGGTAAATTTATTATAACTTTGCCATTCATTTGGGCTTGTGAGGTGTCCATAGCTTGTGAGATCTTCGTTGATCTTAGCTCTAAAATCATCAAGCCCCACAATATCTTCAATCTTATGTTGATGAGAGCCAAGCAAAGATATTGCACTGCCAAAGGTGAAGTTATTATTGCTTGATTTATAGAGAACATAATTGTTGGCAGCATCTTTTGCCCCCTCGATATCGCTTAAATCAGCAAATGAGAAGGTTTTATCGGCTGCCATTTTGCCATTGAGAGCGCTTTCTAGATTTGTGATTTCGCTTATGGTATGCGTGTGTTTTGAAGGCGCTTTTTCGTCTACCTTTTCCTCAATATCGGCTATTGCCTGATCAATTTTTGTCAAGTTTTCGCGCAAGATTGGGAATTCAGAACTGATAAAACGCCCCTCTTTAGGCAATTCCATGTCGAGTTTTTTGGTTTTTGTCATCTCTGTTCTCCCATCACAATATGCCAGCGCCAAAATCACTCACCATGGACCGCGCTGCTGGTCCACCGGTAAGGGTCAATTTCAAACGTGCTTGTTTGGCTGTTTTATCGCTGCTCACAAATTTGCGCTCTGTCCAAAGTGGTTCAGCGAGTTGTTCTGTTTCCTCTAATGTGAGAGGGGTGAAACCACCATCATCCAGTTGCATCTCGAGTGTAAAGGTTGCACCGCCTGGTAAAAATGTTTTGATATAGCTCGTTAACCTTGCCTTTTCCCCAAAGGCAAAAGCACGGGTGACATAAGTGGCTGTTTTATGAATCTTCCCCGCAATCAATTGAACAGGAGCAAACAAAACGGGTGAGAGCTTTTCGGTGCCTTTGAGAATAGCGCGGAGCTTTACCTTTTCACTGATATATTCGGTAAGACTGAGTAATTGAAAGGGAAGGAGTTGATAAACCGTGCCGTTGTTTCTTTCAATTTCAAAGATGACAGAACAATCGCTTGAAGGCAATTCAATGGCTGCGCGTATTTGTAAATCAGAGCAGTCCACAAGATCAAAAGTGCCAAGATCAATGGTTTTTTCTGTTTGTGTGTAGCGTGCCGCCAGCACTCGAAAGGCTAAAGCCTCATCTTGATGAGCAGTCCAGCTTTGTGCGTTAACAGAAGAAAAGCGTGGACCCGTTACATAAGGGTGGCTTGAGACATACCTTTGTTTTTCTGCATCAAAATCCCCAAGCTTTGCTAAGGAGACGGAATGATTACTATCATCTGTCTTGATAACGAAAGCCGTTAAGCGGTCATCGGGGACAAGGAGTGGTACATCATAGCGTGCCTCTGCCCACCCTAGCTTTGCGCCCTTCATAGAATAAAAGCTTTGTGCTTGAATATCGGCGGTCGGATAACCGTTTTCTGTAGTGACCAAATCAATCACCAAATCATGGTTCTCATTACCGATTTTGCAAAGATGAAAGTCAATCCCCGTTATTTGCCGTGTTTCATCGGGGGTAAAGACTTGCGCTTGTGGGTCAAATTGCGTCCATATCTTCACTGTTGTGGTGCGCCGCATCACTTTCACATCAATCACACCTTGACCGGTAAAAAGCCCCGTTGCAATTGTTCCACCTCTGCCTTGTGCGATAACATTTTTTGTGCCAGCGGTGATATTTTTAGGAATCTTAAAAGTGCTTTCAAGGACGCCATAGGAATTGGCAAAAAGGGGATAATTAGGCAAAACATTCACACCATCAAAGGTAAGACTTTCCAAGATTTCGCTACTGCCAAAACCTTCAATTTTAACGTGAAGGGTAATTTGTCTTAAAAAGTCTATTTGTTCTTGATGTGTGTTGATGAAATTATCGCTTACTTCTGTTCTACGTATGGTACTGCCGCGATGTTTTCCCATAATGATTTGATTGGTGATACTCGAGAGCCAATCGGTACGCTGTTCATGCCAAAAGTCTGTCGCGGGTTCAAGGGTTACTGTACCAGGTAAGGTTGCAAAATTTTGATAAGGATTGATTTTTTCGCAAGCCGTTGTCAATTCTTGCGCAATAATCACTTCATTTGTCCAGTCAAGCGTGACAGGCGCTTTTAAAGGAGCAGTATAGAATGTTGGGTCAATGGCAAGCTGTAAAATGCCGTTGCCTACAGCACCTGTTTGTTGAAAGCCTTCATCTCTGTAACTATCATCAAGAAAAGGGTCTGCAAACATGCCCTTTTTGGCAACGGGTTCTTTAGAGTCAACATTGCTTTTAATACGCTCTAATTGCATGAGACGGTCAAGCGAAAGCACCCGTTGAAAATAGCGCCACATCTCATCATAGGGGGCAACCCGTGTGCCATCATTGACCACAACCGGCGTTTCAAGCCAATTGTTGGTAATGGTTGCAAGGGACAACACATCATCAGGGACACTGGGTGCCATGGGTTGGTCTACTGAGATACCTTTGATGTAAACCACATTGCCCCCCGTGTTGAGACCGATACGGTCAATGCGGGGGAGTTTGTAAGTGTAACTGACGATAATATCACCACCCTCCGCACCCCCTGAGACTGTGATTTCCTTTGCTGTTACCTTATCAACCGTGATTTTTGCGCGATAGCGGTAAGTCACCTTATAGCTGCTCCCTGCTAAAGGTTCGTCTCCCACGGGTGCCCAATCAATGGTGTCTCCGGTTTTTTTAAAATCTGTGCCTTCTTTAAATTCCTTGCTTCCTTGAACGATTTTGATAAACGCGGTGATGCTTTTATCAGGAACACCATCACGCCCAGCAGCAACGGCACCACGGGTGACGGTAACGGACTTTTCTTTTGTCAACAAAAGAGATTGAATATCGGCAATAGGAAAATAATAGGGTTTAAAGGTGAAACTGTTTTTCCCTTTTGGAGGCGCAAAAATATGCGTTTCGCTAGGAACAACGCTTGTCGAAAAATCCTCTGGCTCTTCATGGCGCAAAGCCGCTAAGCGTTTGCGTTTAAAGCCATTGATATTGGCTTCTCCTTCTTGAATACTAAACACTTGGCAACCATTATTTGCTCCCAATGCGCTCACACGGCAGCCACTCACGATATAATGCCCATGGGCGCGGTCGTACGTCGCAATAGCTTGCATGGCGGGTTCAAGCAATGAGGGCGATTTTTGATCAATCAGAACACCATCTTGTAAAATATAAACCGGAAAGAAAGTGCCATTCTGCGCATCCTCTTTTAGTGCCCAAACAAGCTTTGCTGTTTCGCGTGCCGCTCCGGGCTCTCCTTCTGCTAAGGTACCAGAGACTTGTCCCAATAGCTCTGGATCATCTTCGTGTGTTATCCATTTTTTTTGCAGCTTCACACCAATTTCCAAGCGCCCAATCATGGCAACATTGTTGAGTACAGCGGGTGCAACGGGGAAAATATCGCCTGCGATATAAATCTTGCCATCCGTTAAAGTGACGGTCCTTGTCTCTTTGTTGACAAAAGCATCAGCCCGTTCAACGCGGTCTCCTTCTTTTGCAACAAGGCGCCCCAAGCGGTCATGACGCCCCCTGATGATGGTTTGAACTTCATTCAGTTCACCACTTTGAATAAAGGGACGCGTGCCATAAAAGACAACACTTTGTTGTTCCTCTTTGCCGCGAGATCTGTCAATTGCAAAGGGTAAACCACTTTCATGCTTCATATTAAAACCTCAATAAAATCTTGAATTGTTCGCGAACATCGGCACGCAAAGGAATATTGATAGGCGTTTTGAGTATCTCTACACCGCCATTTAGCTCATCAGCCCCTAACCAAAGTTTGCCAAGAGGGGTTTGTTGTGCAAGACAGCCATGAACGAGAAGGGAAACAGCGGCGGCTTGTTTGTCCTCAACATCTTCAAAATCTGTGCGGGCTGCAAGAAACAACAGAGTGCCTGTTGTAGAAGGGTTAAATCTGTTGCCACAATGGTTGTAAACACCCTCTAAAACCTGCTCTACAGGCTGGACAATGTTGCATCGGCGATACCCAATCAGAGTATTGTTTTCGTCTCTTAAAGCCAAATAAAGCGTGCGACCATGAAACCATTCTGCCATGAGTATATCGCGTTCATGTTTTTTGACCGAACACCACGGAAAATTTGCCATATCCCATGGATAATCAATAAGGTCCCAGCTTAACTCTTCATCCCCATCATCAATCCAATTGCCAATAAGCCTGCCTTCTTCTTTTGTGAGGGTATGATTGATTTCTGTTGTGCGCCCAAAGGAAAACAAAGTGCCCCCAGCTGTTAAGCGAACACCGCTTTCATACTCCAATATGCTGTCATCAAGGCGTGACATATTGCATTCAACAGCTTGCACATCATAACCATAGGTCCCACGGCGAAAATCAGAGCGCAAACTTTTGGAAAGTCCGACAATCGCTTCAATGGCTTCAAGGCTTTTGCGTTCAGGCAACTGATCAAAATCAAGTTGAAAGGAATTCCACCATGCGCGCCCCGTCCATGCGGGTTGAAAGCGTGCCGAAATCCCTAACCATTCAAGCCCTATCTCTATTGCCGCAAGTGAGCCACGTATCCTCTGCCATTGAAGCCCTTGATCAATCAAATCATAGAGGTTTGGAACATAAGGCGTAAGCTCTCCAAGCCCGTATTCTTCAATGAGCCACGGTAAGAAACGGGGAGGGCGTGTGATCAGTTTTGCGCGTGAAATCCCCAAAACAGAACCATCAATATCTGGATGAAAATCGCAAGCATCGGCAAGGCGCTTTTCAAATTCTGTTGCGTTTGTGGGAAGGAGGGAACCAACCATTAGCGGGCACGCCCTTTGAAGTTTAAGGTGATTTTTCCAATCGATAAAATTTCTTCATCACAAACCATACTGTCTTGTGTTGGGGTAATGGCAATGACTTTTTGGACACCAGAAATCATTAGTTTTGAAATCCACCACGAGAGGCTTAATTCACGACCAATGGCTTGTTCTTGTCTCCATGCTGCTCTTAAATTTGCCTCCATTGTCGTGAGAATTTTCAAAGATGTTTCCGGTAACAGCCAAACATCTGCTTCTAAGTCCAGCACTTTTTTGACAGCAGCATGCACAATAATCGTATCATTGGTCATGATGATATTTTTTCTGTGAAGAGCTTCTGAGACTGTTTGTATGAGATCTTCAGAGGCTGTTCCTTCTTCATTATTACCAAAAAGAGCAACATAGATGGTTGGGTCTTTGCCTTTACGATAAATAATGGCATCCTTCACACGACTATCGCTTGAGAGAGCGATAAGCTTGTAATAGGGCTCTGTCCCGCTCCCATTACCTCCACGGGCATGAAGCTGTATGCGTTCACGATATCTCTCGTCACTTTCCTCTTCCATGCGGGCAATACCATGCCAGTTTCCCAAAGCATCAAGAGATTCACCGATTGCAAAATCAAGAATATTATTGCGTGCTGCCTCATTAATACGCTGTCTTAACAGCAACTCTCGATAGCTAAAAGCCTCTATGACTTTTACGGACGGATCACTTTCAAGAATGGTATATTCAGGCAAAAGCTCTTTTAAATGGACAAGAGCAGCAGCGCGTATTTCTTCAAAAGAAAGTTCTGTGATGATGTCTGGTTTTGCAAGCACTCCATTCATTTTATCAATAATCCTTCCATGGTAATGGGCTTGCCGGATGGCAAATAAATGCCTTCAAAGGATAAAGAAACGTGTCCATTCTCACCCCTTTTAAAATCAATTTTTTTCAATTTAAAACGCGGTTCCCATTTGTCTAAAGCCTCAGCAACAGCAGCATAAAGAGCAACAGCAAAAGCATTATTAACCGGTGCATCAATGAGTTCCGCAACACGTGAACCATAATCACGCCGCATTACACGCGAACCAATCCGCGTTAACAAAATATCAAGGATTGATTGACGCAAATGATCAATGCCGGTCAATGGCTTTCCTGTTGTACGGTCCATTCCACTGTTCAATTGGGACCTCCTGTCATAGAACCACCAGGGGAAACACCGTCATGAACATGGGTTTCTCCTACATTGGTGCCGTTATGCTTTAGTCCACTTGAATGAATGGAAACATTATTTCCAGAATGAAGAGAGAGACTATCATTCGAATTCAGTGAAATGCCATCACCAGCCTTCAAAGAGATGCCGCCTTTTGCGTTTAAATTTATATCGCTTTCTGAAACAATCTTTATGCCTTCCGGTGCGGTAAGCTCTAGCTTGCCACCATCACCTTTTAGTGACACACCATCAGCGATTGTCAGGATCAACTTTCCGCCGGATTTGATGTGAATTCCATAAGTGTTTTGTTCATCATCATATTCAAGGCTGGTTCCATCAGGGTATATCGTTCGGTGAATGCTGCCCTTATCGGCTGCTTGATTAGCATCTGTATGAATGGAACCCACAATCATCCCTTGTGACAAATCCCCTGATGACGAGATAACAACTACTTGCTCTCCAACATCACGCCCTTCATAAGAACGTGTTTTACCGGCGCGGGCTTGGGTATCTGGAATCCAGTCACTGACAAGATTGCCACTTTTTACCCGATAGCGTGCGTTTTTATGGTCGACATGGCTAATCTTCCCCACCACAACCATATTTGCCACACGTCTCTTTAGATCTGTGATTTCTTTATCGCGCCGCTCTAACATGTCCACCTTCAATTTTATGGTATTTATCTTTATTTCTCACGCCTGTTTCTGGTTCAAAGCTTAAGAAAGGTTCAACGATTCTTGCTGTTACACTGCCTTCTTCTTCATTCATGTTGGGGATATTTGTCACATAAATGACTTCAAAGGTTAAAATTGCACCGTGGAGTGCTAGAGCGCCATTATCACCAAAGGCAAAAGCAATATTTTGCAGGCGGCATGTCTCAACGGTGTTGTTAAGATTGGGGTTGGCATGGAAAATCTCTTCAACTTCCCATGCTAATTGGTCAACAAAACGTGCGCCATCTTCACATGTTGCATAGCATTCAACATCTACTGTTAAAACACGCCGCCTTAAGCCAAAATCATGTCCATCTTCAATTGTTTCACTTTGTGTTGAGATATTAATAGCTGGCATTGCTTCAATAAATAAATTGAAGTCACGCATATTGAAAACATTGTCACCAGCTGCCGTCTTTGCTGCTTTGATCAACGCAACAAATGTTTCTCTTATCGTCTCTCTCGGATGCATGGGGGCTCCTGTTATTTAACATTTATCCTTTTCTTTATATTGGTATCGTGTTATGATACGTAAAAGAACGAATAAAGGTGATTTGGTGATTGAATCTTTTGCTGATAAGCGGTGTAAAGATCTTTTAGAAGGCAATCTGCCCAGAGGCTTTCCCACCACTCTAGTGCGTATAGCCCAAAGAAAGTTGTTTATGCTCGATAAAGCAGTTGATCTTAAAGATTTGCGCAGTCCTCCGGGAAATCGTTTAGAAGCGTTGAAAGGAGAGCGTAAAGGTCAATATTCTATCCGTATTAATGACCAGTTTCGTATTTGTTTTGAATGGCGCTCTAATGGTGCCTATGAAGTTGAAATCGTAGATTATCATTGATCTGTAGGAGGTCGAGATGAAAAATTATATAGCGATTCATCCCGGAGAAATTTTACGAGAGGAATATTTAAAAGAATATGCTCTCTCTGCTTATGCTCTTGCAAAAGCATTAAATGTTCCACGCACGAGAATAGAACGTATTGTTGCTGAAAATAGTCCAGTGACTCCCGATACTGCTCTCAGATTAGCCTATTTTTTTGATACTACTGCTGAATTTTGGCTTAACATGCAAGCTGCTTATGACGTTAGTATATTACAAACTGAAAAAGCAGACGAATTTGCCAAAATCAATAAATTTGAATGTAGGGTTTAACCACCTCCCCATTTTGAGAACAGGGAGGGGAGTTTTGTTTTTTACTTAAGCAACCTTTTTAATGGGGCTCTCTAAATCTGGTTCGTAAGTTCGCAACAAAGAATCCATGCTATGTGGCAGTTCTGAAGCTCCAAAATCTGTCAAAATTGCCAAGATTTTTGTAATATTGGGCACGTCATCTTGAAGTTTTGAAATCAAAGCTTTTTCTATTACACTCATAGTGTCAACCAGAGCAGTACAATCTTTATCGCTCATATTTTCATGTCTAGAAAATCGAGATAATGCCATCCATAAGTCACATAAGAAGTTGGTATCTATCTTCATTGTACACCTCCATGGATTTGTTCTCTCAAACATGCCAATCCTTTTGGTGTGATTTTCGTTGAAGGCAGGACCTTTTCTGTACCATCCGGTCTTTGAATGGTGATAGCAGGACAATCCATAAATCCTTTCTTGATCTTATCCTGATAAGGTAACAGTGGTGCTCCTGGAGCACGGCGATAGACCCAATCGTTTTGACGCAAGTAGTCGGTTAAGTCCTTTGGTCGTACCTCCAACATCTTCGCGGCTTCAATTAAACCAAACAAACCATCAGAGCGTTTTAGACCTTCCAAAGCCTCTGCTTTTGGTGCTAATTCAGCAATGGTGTTATCCTTTTGCTCAATTTGACTTTGTAAGTGATTCAAGACACCAAGTAATGCTTCGGGTTTGGAATAATCAACTTGTGATGCAGCTATCTGTGGTGTTGCTACTTGTTTTAACCGTTTTTCACACTCAATAAAGTATAAACGCGCTTCTCTACCTTTCTTATTGTTCTCAACCATAGAAAGTTCTTTGGCTACACTTAAAGTTAGATGATAATCTTTACGATTGTGACCACCCCTGCCTTTGCTTCCCAAAATAGGGAAGCAAACAAAGTCTTGATTTTCTACCAAATTATATTTGTTGATACGTTCAGTAATCCAGTCCGCAAATTTTTTACCTACTTCTAAAAAACTATGCAATTCACGTGCATTGACGGTTTGAACAGTTTCCTGTCCAACAGTTTGTTCCGATATCGGAATAAGAGTGTTCATGAGAACTCCTTGCTATTTAGACGTTTTTCATTGACACTTTAATTAGAAAGCGCCGGGCGCTGAAAAACACGGTAGCAAGTCCGTCGTTACGCTTTTCCCAAAAGGGTATTGTATAGCGTAACTACACCCGACAAAGTCATTATATGCGTGTAACATACAATGAGTCAAAGCTTTTAATGTGCGGAAAACTGATTATTTCGACAATCAATCCACTTGCTATCAAGGTGTTTTTCAGGCACCTAGCTCAACAATAGACACATTTTTGCCGTATTGTCAATAGGTGACTTCATATTTTTAAAATAAATAAGCGTATCTTTACTTTATCTCCCGCAAGATAAGCTTATACATACCGGATTCAGAGGCTTGGACATCTGTGACCACGAAGTGTTCTTGAGAAGAGGGGGCTTTGTTGTTTTCAGGAGAGAGGACCACAATACT
>NZ_JBHIRG010000024.1:0-14003 GCF_042196965.1 Bartonella sp. AA83SXKL | reverse complement strand
TTAAGTCAAATTCAAACCAGCACTCCACACCCCTCCAAATCACGCCATTTTATGGGATATTGATTTTTCTTGCCAATCTCCTGAAATTACTTTATGAATTAGCCTGTGTTTTTTGGTCGTCTACGCAGCGGTCAATAAGGAGTTGTATTCCTTAAAACTTAACACATAAACAATTATGGCTATCCCGGAAATTCCGGGGGCTTTTGTTATGTACAAGTGCTTTAAGCACTAAAAACAAGAGACTGTTTAAGTTCAGTGAATCCAACCTCCCGGAATACCAATGCGAGGGCGCTCGCAACCGGAGGGGGGCTTGAAATGCAAACCAAAAATCCACATTTTATCGACATTTCTGATTAAGCAAAAGACGCGATTTATAATCCATATTTCGCACTTTTTTAAAAAGTACCCAATCTTATAGTCTTTGAGATTATTTTGATTTTTCTTGCCAATCTCCTGAAATTACTTTATTGATAAGCACGTGTTTTTGATCGTCCACGCAACGATCAAATAGGGAGCTAAAAGCCCGAAAGCTTAATACATAAATTTATCCCGCATTGCGGGTATCCCGGAATTCCGGGAGATTTTGCTATGTCCAGGTGCTTTAAGCACTAAAAGCAAAAAGCTGATTAAGCTCAGTACTTTTAGACTCCCGGAATACCAATGCGAGGGCGCTCGCAACCGGAGGGGGGGCTTGAAGTGCAAACCAAAAATCCAAATTTTATCGATATTCTGATAGGCAAAAGAATTCGTCATAGAAGAATTGCCATGGGACTTTCCCAAAAAGAATTAGGAAGCTATTTAGGTGTCAGTTTTCAACAAATCCAAAAATATGAAAAAGGCTTCAATCGTGTAAGCGCAGGGTGTTTACTCAAAATCGCCCAAAAACTGGAAGTTCCCATAAGCTTTTTTTATGCAGATATTGCCACAAAAGAAAATCTTTCAACACATGCCGCACACTATGATCAAGAAACATACAGCGAAAAAGAACATTCCCTTTTGAAAAATTTTAGAGAGCTCCAGCCGAAAAAACAAAAAGCAATCTTATGGTTGATTTCTGATTAAGCAAAAGTGCACACAAAGCATAAATTCTCCGCATCATTTTACGGACATACGTTTTTATTTTACGGATCAACGTTTTGATGCTTCTCCACATTTACAGAAAGCAGCCAAACGAAACTTTCAAATTCCCCCCGCATCACTTTGTAAACATAGGTTTGTCAACAATACAGCTTCTTACTCTAGCCAATTCCCCTGCTGATTTCAGATCACGACACCACAAAGGATAATGTTGCATCAAACGCGACAGATACGTCCTATTTTAAAATATTCTTGCCCCTTCACCACCCTAAAGTAAGAACACGCAAAGCACCGGTCAATCCCACTTCAAAAACAACTTTCCCCACACCCTCTCTCCTCTCTCGTCAACACACCCGCCTCTTCATCCAAGCTTCCCCCCTTCATAAAACTCTTCATCCCCACACCCCAATCTTCTCTCCACATTCCATGCCATGATAAAATCATACACCACGCATAAAGTCCCAGCTTCCTTTTTTACACATTTCCGTTTTTCCGCTTTTGCATATTTACAGAAAGCAGAAAATCTGTAAAAAATGCATTATACAATAACGTTTTCAACAACTGTCATCAAAATCTCGCCTCCCTTTTCATCTAAATCCCCCTATTTTCACTTAAATCATAGATATAAACCGCCTTATTATTGTATTGAGCAGCATAAAATTTTTCGACAAATTCTAGCGATCAAAAGGGTGCATAAGAAGCATTTTACGACTTTTAAAAGAATTTTTATTTACACCCAGTGCTTTTTTGTAACGTAGAAGAGCACATTTAATTAATTGACTATAAGAAAGTTTGAAATGAGAGAAGCTTTTCGTTTTTCTCGTTCAACATCCACAACGATAACTCCTTCTTATAAATCAATTTTTTTCGTAATACAAAACGCACCAAAAGGAATAGACTTGTGTTGCATATTCACGCGCTTGTTTTAAAGAAAGATCTCTCAACGCTCATCACACCCATTTTGCAAAACGCCGCCCGTAAAGAAATGGTAAGCCCCCATGAAGTGTATAAAATCCATTCAGCCCTCCCCTATCTTTACGCTTATGGAAAAACACGTTTACGCTTATGGAAGAACAAGGCCGGCATCATCACAAAAACTCTGCCAGCTCCCAATGTTGCAGACAGCCTTCGGTTCAAGAGATAATTCATTAAAGGCATGCCTTTCTTGTACAGTTTTGATCCACATGCACGACCCACCACTTATGATGTATAAGCCAAGTAATTTTAATTGATTTAATATGAGAGAACTGGTGATGAGAAATTTTATTATATTCAGCAACGCGCTTCACGGTAAAAAATGGTTATTTATTATTATAAATCAATATATTAATAAAGAAGAGAGTCATCATCAAGACGCTTACCTTTTTCTAAAAAAAGGCTTCACACTGAAAGAAAACATCTAAAACTTAGATAAAAAAAAAGGTTTGCCTCTAATAAACAAACCTCTGCAGAAAATTATTCACATAACTTTCAAAATTTTAAATTAATCCCTCTAGAAGCAATAAAAAGCTTTAGAAGCACCAAAATGAATACAAAAACTTATTTAACACAATGTTAAGAAAAATCAAGAACAAAAAATTTTTATCGTTAATGCACCTTTAAAAAAACGAGGCTTTTTAACCCACGCGGCTCAAAAGTTCGGGGCTTCTCTACAAACGCCTCCAAGCCAATCAATCCCTTCATCTCTCTCAAAAGACAGCATAAAAGGTTCACAGTACAAGTCTTCGCTAAAAAAAATATCAATCGCCAGCGCTCATAAAAGCCAGCGTTGGTATAAAAGATCAGATTATCGAACAATCTTGCTGAAATGTCTTCCCAATAAATAAAAAAGAAGCGGATTCTTAAATATTTCCGCTTCTTTAACAATAAAAATTATGATGAGGGATTATTAAAAAATTTCAAGACTGTGAAGGGAACCAATTTGATAACAATTCATACCTTACAGGATCATCGGCACATTGCCCACCACCACATTCCAGTATGGTAGAAATCAAATTTGCCGCAATCAAAAACACAAATAAAAAACTTGCTGCTTTACTCAAGACTGGAAAAGGAGAAAATTCTTTGAACTTGTGTGCCAATTCGCCTAAAATCATGACAAATGAGACAGCAAAGATACAAAGGACAGAAATAATGAAAGCCCAAGTATAAAAATGCAATCCAAAGAACGTTGAACCATATCCTAAATCATCGGGTGTGATATGCAAAAACACTTGCCGTGCTGCCACAGCACTGGTTACCATACAACCAAGAATAACCATACCATAATGGGTATTTTTCACCTTATGGTGAATATTGAGTAAGAACCCACAACCTGCCAGCATCAATCCAACGCGCTGCAGCAAACAAAGGGGACAAGGTAACTCAAACTTTACCAATTGATAATAAAAAGCCACCACCAAGACAATAGATAACCCAAAGAGTCCTAGCGTATTCATAAAGATGACGAAGTGAGGATTTTTTTGTTCAACATGTTCCATGGCTATTCTCTCAAAAAGATAAATTTAAAGTGGAAGTTGCGTGATGATTGAAAGTGAGAAGAATGACAACGAATAAAATTGCCCACAAAGCATAACTTATATTTTTTTTACCACACATAGTCGTTACTGCAGTACCTAAAGCGATTAAAAATGGAAGAAACATAGCTTTTAAATCTCCTTTACATCCGTTGTTTAACTCTTATTTATTTCAGCGTTTACCATATTACAAAATTGGGCAAAAAAGAGACCATGGATTTATTATTCACAATTCGTCACTCGCGATTGATATTGCCATTATATTTAAGTGAAAAACGATATAATCGCTCAGAAGCACATCTCAACAAAAGCGTTAAAAGCACAAAAGCGTTGATTATTCGCTTCCCCTTATATCAGCCATTGTTAAAGATATATCGACAATTATAAAGATTATATCCCCCCACTCACAAAAGAATTACGTGAACAACAAAATAAATAGGCTTTGAAATCGAGAGATATACATCTCTTTTTTTCTCAAAAGAATATCCTCACTTTGCAACGCATTTTCGCCATAAAAATCTCTTTTTCTCATAAGCAATGTTTCAAATTGCAACAGATTTTATATCATATGGTGATCTTGTTTATTTTAGCAAATAAAAAATAAGACATTTTAAAAAAAAACTTATAATCAATGGCTTTTCCCCAATGCACTTTTCCCTCTTATCTTAAATAAAAGACAATGCCGCAAGCTCAACAGCCTCATGGGTCCCACGCCACCCCGTGACATTACCCTCCCCCTCACAAAAAGTGCTTCATGCCTTCAATACTTTAGTTTTTCATCTCTCGAGATCCCCTTTAAATTTTTAGCTTTACACCTTATTTGAAAAATAACTGTTTCTCTGTCATCAATTGGCTTTGCAAAAAGAATATAAAACTTTAAAAAAATAATGATAAAGAATCGCATTGAACCTTTGAAAAGGATAGAGAATGATGAAAAAATCATGTGATGTGGCGATTTTAATGGGGAGCCAATCGGATTGGCAAACGATGTGCCATAGTGCAGATATTTTGACGAATCTTGGTATTTCTCATAGTTCGCATATTGTCTCAGCACACCGAACTCCTGAACGCCTTTATCAATTTGCAAAAGAAGCAAAAGAAGCAGGGTTTAAAGTTTTAATTGCCGGTGCGGGGGGTGCAGCGCATCTTCCAGGTATGTTAGCAGCCCTTACTCCTCTTCCTGTTTTTGGCGTTCCAGTGCATTCTCACTCTCTTTCTGGTCAAGATTCTTTGCTTTCAATCGTGCAAATGCCAGCAGGGATACCCGTCGGCACATTAGCAATTGGCAAAGCAGGCGCAATTAATGCAGCACTTTTAGCCGCAGCCGTTATGGCCGTTTATGACCATGATCTCGCCCAACGATTAGAAGATTGGCGTCAACAACAAACAGCCAATGTCGCCCAAACGCCTGTAACGGAGGTTTAAAATGGCACCGTTTTTCAACACCTCCTCAGCCAACGCCACCCCCTCCAACGCCACCCCCTCCAACACCACCTCGTCCAACACCACTCCCTTCACCATGTTACCTCCAGGCAGCGTCATTGGTTTAATCGGGGGCGGACAATTAGCACGGATGCTCGCCATAGCGGCTGCAGAATTAGGATTTCGAACCGTTATTTTTTGCCCTGAAGCCGATTGCCCAGCCGCTCAAACAGCAAACAACCATATTGTTTCCTCCTATGACGATATATCAGCTTTAGATCATTTTATTTCTCAGTGTGATGTTGTCAGCTATGAATTTGAAAATCTTTCGCTTCAAACGGTTCAATATGTAGAAAAGAGTAAGCCTGTTTATCCTTCTTCCAAAGCATTAGAGATCACGCAAGATCGACTTTTTGAGAAGCAATTTTTGCGTGATCAAGGGATTGGCACCGCGTTATGGCACGCTGTTGACAATTCTTCTTCTCTTCTTTCCGCTCTTGATACCTTAGGCGGACGTGGTCTTTTAAAGACGCGTCGTTTTGGTTATGACGGAAAAAACCAGATCAAGCTTGATCACCCAGATGAACAAACCCTTGACGAAGCCTTAAGGACTTTTCAAGAACAGCCTTGTATTTTGGAAGAAATAGTTCCTTTTTTATCGGAAATTTCGGTTCTCTCGGCCCGCACAAAACAAGGAGAACATATTTTTTATGATTGCCCTGAAAACCAACATAAAAACGGAATTCTTCATAAATCCTTTGTTCCATCACATATTCCACTTGACGTGCAAAAAGCAGCTCAAGAAATCAGTGTAACAGTCATGGATGCCCTCGATTATGTTGGTGTTCTTTGTATTGAACTTTTTGTCTTAACGAATGGTCATCTTTTAGTGAATGAATTAGCACCGCGTGTCCATAATTCTGGTCATTGGACACAAAAGGCATGCATAACTTCACAATTTGAACAGCATATCCGTGCTATTTGCGGACTTCCCTTAGGCAGTCCCTATCGCCACAGCGATTGCCAAATGACCAATCTTATTGGTAACAATTTTAGCACGTTAAAATATTTTCTGAAGCAAGAGCGCACCTCGATCCATTTATATGGCAAAAGCACTGCTCACCCCAACCGCAAAATGGGGCATATCATCCAATTACTGGGACCAGCCAACAAATCTTAAGCCCACATATATATAAATACTTTTTCACACTTTTCCCCAAAATGAACTGAAAAAACAACCTCTCCCCCACACCGATATCCAGCGGCTCAAAAAGCGCCCCTAACCTTTTAATTCGCCCCTAGCAGGGCTTCACGCCCTCCTACAAGCCCTGCTCTTTTAAAAACATCACCTCTTCCCCCTCCAAACCGCTTCATCCTACACGAACATCTCATCCGCCCTCAAAAACAACCTCTCCCCCCCACACCGATATCCAAGCAGCACAACAAGCGCTCCCAACCCTTCAACTCCACCCCCTAGCTCTTCTCCCCTTCCTTTTCTCAAAAATATCCCCCCACGGCTAAAAACAATCCACCAGCCCCCAACTTCCCCTCAACGGATACCTTCCACAGCATAAATATTCCCCCATAACATACGCAGCCCCTTCATTTTTCTTTTAATGCCAATCTTTAAGAAATAGACTGATCTATTGCACCCCATAGATACCAATCCCCATGATTGCGCTTTTATTGTCTCTAGCTTCTCTTCTTATGTTCATTTTTTCACAAAAGCATTTTCACAAAAGCATCGTTTTGTTTTCCATAAAATCGCTGCAAAGAGGTAAAACGTATTACTCTCCCCAAACAACTCTCGAGAATTCGTCCCAATATCAGCCAGACGATAGCCCCCCTCCAGCATAGCAACTTTCTTCTTTTTCTCCTCTCTCTTTTTCCTTCAACGGATAGAAGATTTTCTCCTTTCGTTAATTCCCCCAACACATTCCTCGAAAAGGTTTCCTGAACTTCTCCCCAAAGGCTTAAGTTTCTTCTTTTCAGATCAATTTTTCTTCTCTCACAAAACCCTCCCCTTTTTTAGTGCATCAATTTTCTCACCTTTTAATCCTGTTAAGATAATGAATTATAAGGCACATCACCACCGTATAATGCGCATTGATTTTATGGCATCTTTTTATTGCATCTCGCACAATTCTTTATGAACTCCCCTTATCGTAAACGCACTTTGTTTACGCATATTCTTAACCACCCATAAGAGATTGTCTGTAACTCTCTAATCCTGCTCAGCAATGACATTCGTCACCCCCAACAGACCAGCGCTTCATGAAGTTCCCACAATTTTTCTCAATCCAAGCTTCTTTCAAGAGCACCTAATAATTTATAAATATAAATGTTTATTTTATTATCCTGATAAAGCTAAACTATACTTTTTAATACTATCATTTTAACACTATCAGTGCCTTTAAAACGCTCATTGTGCGAAAAAATACTTCATTTCTAACAATAATAAAATAATTTCGCTTGTATCTTATCTTAATATGTGATTAACGTTCAGCACAAACTTAGATCTTTTTATAGCAAAAATACCATACAAAAGGGGAAAATAATGGAGGGGATCTCTTCAAACAAACTCAAAAATGAAAACAATGAAAATAAAGAAGAAACTTTAAATGAGGCACAGTCTGTTCCTCCCCAAAAACGTAAAGGGGGTCCATTTAGACATATGTTGTTCCTCTTTCTTTTAACTTTTCGTAAACCCATTGTTTTCGTAACGAAAATCCTAGCGATAGGCTTTTTATTAATGGCAGGAATTCTTTGTCTAACATACCTCGCAGTAGGAAGAGAGTCATTACCCCTATCGATCGGGATACCAATGATCATTACGTCAGCTCTCTTTGGCATTTGCAACATGTATATAAATTGGTATTATGACATGCTTTTATTACGTTTATCGCCAGACAATGTGAAGCTTTCACTCTTTCAATAAACATCATCATAGACCACCCTTGGGAAGGTCAAATTTTTTCTGCAACATGGATATTAAAAGGAATTCAAACTATCCACATTCAAGAGCCAAAGTGTATTCTCAGTATACTGGCTCCCTTATTGGATAATTTGAATTCCCCATCTGCTCGACAATATCCAGCACTCCACCCACGTAGAAATAATTGGGTTGCAAAGAATCATAAACTATTGCCTTAAAAGAGAAATTTATGCATAATCTTTCACTCTAACCGCACAGATTTAATCCCTCATTAAAAGTACAGAGCGCTCCGTCCCTGATCTCCACGTCAAAGATATAATTACAGGATATGATTACAGCACTAAGCTTATCCATTCCCAAACCAAATATCCTCTCACCCCTCACGTAAAATAAAAAGCCTCAAACAGAAGACACTTGTGTTGCCAATTTACGCACTTGTTTTACCACGCGCTTATTTTAAAGAAACATTTGGCCAATGCACATTGCCCCACCACTTCACAACAGCAGCCCCGGTCATAGAGCATAAAAACTCTCGATAATAACTTAAACATTCATAGTGCACCACCCTCTTTAAACTTATGAAGCGTAAACGCCAACCTCATCATACCGCTTTGCCAGTCTCCAATGTTACCACACTCTTAGCATTTGAAAGCATTCATAAAAGACCGTTTTATTCCTTATCTTCAAGTATCTTTACCATAAATCAATCCCGCTTGTGATATGCAAGCAGCGAATGCTATGCTTAAAGATACACAGATTTGCAATGAGAAAACCTTAAGACTATGCGAAACTCTTATTTTACTATGTTTTCTCTGAACAATAGAAATTTATCCTTATCAATTCATCATCTTCGTCATCATCATGCGGTTTATTTTTTAGGTTTTAAGAATAAGCCTTAAGAATATCCTCACACACGAACAAAAAACACCTCATGTTATAAATTTTACATGAGCCTTACTAAACGATGATATTTTACGAAAAAACAGGATTATTTTCTCACAAATAGGAAGCTTTTACTTTTTTTCACTCTTTGTGCTTTTTTGTGTCCTTCTTTTTACGAGAAAATTTTTACCTCCAAGGCAACCATTAACACACACTATAGGAATTTGTAAGGGATATACCCTTGACAAGAATAAGACTTCTTGTTAGATCTCTCCTACTTTTTTGCAATTTTCACTTATCGTTGTGCTAATGAAGTGGTTAGTGCGTACCTTAAGAGTACGCTTTTCTTTTTGTGATCACAGTGAAAAAGTGTATCGTGTGATGTTATGATGCAAGTACGATATCGCAATGCAATGCTCATTAAAGTGAGCAGTCTATTGGGGTTGTGGTATTGTATTTTCGTATTTTAATATTGTATTATAGTATTGTGTTACGTAAACTATTTAAACGGTGAATATGATGAAAATTAAAAATTCGCTTAAAGCACTAAAAGAGCGCCACCGTAACAATCGTTTGGTGCGTCGTAAGGGTCGTGTTTATATTCTTAATAAAACGAACCCACGTTTTAGAGCACGTCAGGGCTAATTTCTTTAGGGTCAATGTTTTTATGCCTACTTTAATTGTAGGCTTAAAAATTTTTTCTTGCGTTTTTTTGTTATAAGTCCGTTGATTACAAGTCTAGTATTTGATAATATTTGGTGATTTATCTTTTGGGGGCTTGTTTTTATGGATTCTTCTATTTTTTTAAAAGCCTTTCGATTTTTTCAGCTGCGTTTTTTCTGTATTTTCCAGCGCGCGTTTTTTCTTTCTTTTGTTGGCGTTTTTTGTTTTGTTCCCTCGAGCTATGGGCAAAATCCTCCTTCTCTTCCTGAAGATCGGCCTTCTCCACAATCGCTTTTACCGTTAGATGATCTTATTCCCAATTCTCCTCCCTCCTCCTCAACGCCCTCCGATTCTGATTCTTCGGCGGTTATTCTTGAAGATCTTGACAAAGAGCAGCTTTCCCATGTTGACAGAGTTAAGCAGCGCAAAGAAGCAGAAATTTCACGTTTACTCAAAGAATTGAAATATTGTGCTGATGTTGCTAAAGCGAAAAAGATCAGTCAACAGCTTCAACATTTATGGTCCCAATCGGGGAGCGAGACGATTGATCTTTTGATGTCATGGGCTGAAAATGCACTCAACAGCGACGATTATGGACTTGCGCTTGATTATATTGATAATGCTCTTGCACTTTTACCTACTCATGCTGAAGCTTGGATAAGACGCGCTTGGATTCACATTCAACTGAACGATTTCAAACTTGCCCTGCTTGATCTCAACCATGCTCTTGAACTTGAGCCGCGCAATTATAGTGCTTTTTTTGAACTTGGCGTTGTCATGGAAGCAACGGAGCGTCCAAAACTTGCTCTTAAAGCTTATGAAACAGCATTGGATTACTATCCACAAATGCGCAGGATTCAAAAGCGCGTGCAAGCTCTATTAGACGAACAATCACCACAAGCTCTTTGAAACCATTCAAAAACGAGACGCTTTACGGCATCCTTTCAAACCTAGATAAGACACAAGCCGGCTTCACATTCCACTCAATAAACTGCCCCTGCTTATAACCACACCATCACCCCCCACACAATTCACAGTACTTTTTTTGAATTTTGACTTTTTTGTATTGAAGGCATCTTCCAAACACTGCCAATATACTCCCTACAGAATTTCTTCTCATAGCAAGCAAACGCTTCCACGCGGGAGTCCTCTTCACGCCGTTTCTTCTTTTCACACCTTCCATCATGGATAAAAAAAATTTGTAAACACGATCCTCAAAAAATACTTTTTGAAAAAAGCTTAAAACATCGCTTAGCGCCTCTGATAAACTATCATCATCTGTTTTTTATTTTTAAGCTTCAACCATAGCAGCACATACCGTATCGGCTCTCCTTCACCCCTCAAAGTTGATAAAACAGCCCTGAAATATGGATTCACAAAGCAAAAACTTCAAAGACGCAACACCAATTCAACCAACATCCTTGAATAAGAAATATTTCCTTTCAAAACTCCCCCCCAAGCATTCCCGCGAAACATAAAAATCAAGCATTGTCCCAAAAGAGCCAATCAAGCTATTGCCAATAAACCGTTCTGCGTCACTCAAACACCCACCCCCACTCATATTTTTTGCTTTTTTACTTTGAATAAGCCATCCATCATACAGCCATTTCGAGAAACCACCAGCAAGGTTATAAAAACTCTCCTGAAATACTTTTTGAAAAAGAAGAGAGCGAGGTTATTTTATCTCTAGCAGAAGCTCTGAAATTGTTTTATATTAAGGAGGGTGTTCTGCGCTTCTCGACAGGAAATAACGTATTCCTGAGACCTTAATGATCTCCAAGGGAGCTGTCCCTGATCAAGCCCGTGGGCTTTTTCATATGGCGCCCACCTATTTGTATAGGTTCCCGGGATCAGCTTTTTCCATCGGCTGTTGTGGATCACCCTTTATTTGTATAACTTTTTTGCATAAAAATTTTTCCAGCTAAAATTGAGAGCGTCCTTTTACATAAGACCAATGACGATACTCTCTTTTCAAGAAATAAAAATTACGATAGGCTTTATTTTGTAGAACAGACAGCACTTACAAATAATCCCCTCTGTGAATCTGCTTCATCCCTTCGCACGCAAGCAGCGCAAAAGCGGCTTGTTGCACCAAGATACCCCCTAAAGAGCACACACTTTTTTCATGCTTTTTTTTCATGAGCACAGCTCTTGTCCTAACAGAGATTTACAAAACGCCAACAATGGATAAAATACCAGCATCTTATAAAATAATTGACGAGACAATGACAAATAATCCCCTCTATGAATCTGCTTCATCCCTTCGCACACAGCAACGCAAAAGCGGTTTATCGCGTCGTGATGCTCTTTTAACAGAAGAGCGTGCACTCTTTTCGCAGCGTGCTTGTTGCCACTTTATTGAATACCTTGAAAAGAAGGGAACCGATTTTTCACGCCTCATTTTAGCAGGCTATTGGCCCATTAAATCGGAAATTGACCCGCGTCCTTTACTGGATGCTGTAGCGTTACGCGGTGGGCATTTAGCCTTACCAGCAGTTCTTGATTCCACCACCATGATTTTCCGTGCATTTTCGCCCAGCACGATTTTAGAGCCCATGCGTTTTGGCACCTTTGGTCCGGGTGCAGACAATGGCGTTGTTGCCCCCAATAATATTATTGTTCCGCTTTCTGCGTTTGATCGTCAATGTCACCGTCTTGGCTATGGAGGAGGATACTATGACCGTGCTGTTGCAGCTCTTGAAAAACAAGGGCATCAAATGACATTATGGGGCATAGGATTTTCATGTCAGGAGGTTTCCTCTATTCCCGCAGCAGAACATGATCTACAGGTACAAGGAATTTTTACAGAAAAAGGTTTCTTAAAATGTTAAAATGTGATTAAAGCGCCTATGCGTTTTTTATTTTTAGGTGACATTGTTGGTAGCACAGGCTGTAAAGCTGTTTTTGAACACCTTCCTCAACTGATTGAGAAATGGCAGCTTGATTTTGTTGTGGTAAATGGTGAAAATGCCTCTGGTGGTTTTGGTCTCACACAAGAAACGTATCAAGATCTTTTGATAACCGGTGTTGATGTTGTCACCACAGGTAATCATGCTTTTTCTCACAAAGAAGCATTGCAGTATGCCCATGAGAGTGATCGTTTTTTACGCCCTGCCAATTTTTCGAAAGAAACTCCCGGAAAAGGTTCTGGTGTTTTTACGGCAAAAAATGGCGCCCGTGTTCTTGTCGCCAATCTGTTGGGCAACGTTTTTATGCCGTGTAAAGTAGAAGATCCATTTGAAACAGCGGAAAATATTCTGCTTGCCTGTTCGTTGATGGAGCAAGCCGATACGATTATTTTTGACTTTCACGCAGAAACGACAAGCGAGAAGCAATGTTTTGGCCATTTTCTTGATGGTCGTGTGAGTGTTATCGTTGGCACCCATACGCATATTCCCACGGCTGACGCGCAAATCTTAGAAGGTGGGAGCGCCTATTTAACAGATGCAGGCATGTGTGGAGATTATAACTCATCTCTTGGAATGGATAAAGAAGAACCCTTACACCGTTTTCTTTATAAGACGAAGCAAGATCGTTTTGAACCGGCGTGTGGTCCCGCCACCCTTTGTGGTTTAGCGGTTGAGATTTCAGATCGCACCGGTTTAGCAGAAAAGGTCTCGGCGGTACGGATTGGTCCTCATTTAAAGCCTGAAGTTCCGGATTTTTGGTAGCTTCTTTTAAGCCACCCCTTTGATAGTTTCTTTCCAAGATTTCCTTTTGAGAACTCTATTTGGCAAGACGACTTTTCCAGCCCTTCCCAAATCCCTACTAAAAACACCCCGCCCTCCAATTTACCTAATACAGCAACTTTTCTAGCACAAACAAGTCACTCTTTTTAAAAAAATAAAGGATAAAATTTTTCGTGATTTTTAAAACGATGAGAAGGAGGTTTTATTTCGACATTTCTGCGGGGGGGGGGGGAGGAGAAATGTTAACCCCCTTCTCTAAAAAGAGCTTTATATAATAATTTATTATTTAGCAAGAGCCTCTTTAATCTTTTTTTAATTCTAACGAAAATTTAATCTTAAAATTGCTTTCTGCTTTTTAAGTTTGAGCTCTCTAAAACTTTTCAAAAGAATGTGCTCTTCTTTGCTTGCGATCCCTTCATCACAGCAATACAAGGCATTTTCTTTTGTCGAGAGATCAGCGTAAAAAAAGGAAATGGGAACATTAAGAATGTCGGCAATTTCCTGTAAACGCCCAGCTCCTATACGATTAGAGCCTTTTTCATATTTTTGGATTTGTTGAAAAGTCACACCTAACTGGCTGCCTAATTTCTTTTGCGACACTCCCAGCATTGTTCTTTTAAAGCGAATTTTTCTGCCTATCGAAATATCGTTAAAGTGTGGATTTTTAGTTTGCACTTCAAGCTCCCCTGCCGGTTGCGAGCGCCTCTTATGCGTATTCCGGGAGTCTGAAAGTACTGAGTTCAATCAGCTTTTTTGCTTTTAGTGCTAGAGCGCACCTGGACATAGCAAAAACTCCCGGAATCTCGCGATACTTATAAA
>NZ_JBHIRG010000023.1:0-14389 GCF_042196965.1 Bartonella sp. AA83SXKL | reverse complement strand
GCATAAGGCATAAGGCATAAGGCATAAGGCATAAGGCATAAGGCATAAGGCATAAGGCATAAGGCATAAGGCATAAGAATATAATGAGATAATTTTTAAGATACAAAAAAATGCTCTCATTTTCCAAATCTTTTAATTGTTCTTGCCAATCCCTTGAATTTACTTTATCACTCAAAAGGTGACTTGATCGTCTACGCAGCGATCAATAGGGAGTTGAAGCCCGAAAACTCAAACGTTAATTTACCCCACTTTGTGGGTATCCCGGAGTTCCGGGAGTTTTTGCTATGTCCAAGTGCTTGTCAGCACTAAAAGCAAAAAGCTGATTTGAGTTCAGTGCTTTCAACCTCCCGGAATACTCATGCGAGGGCGCTCGCAACTGGAGGGGAGCTTGAAGTGCAAACTAAAAATCCAGATTTCGCACTTTTTTAAAAAGTACCCAATCTTATAGTCTTTGAAATTATTTTGATTTTTCTTGCCAATCTTCTGAAATTGCCTTATGAATTGATCTGTGTTTTTGATCGTCCACGCAACGGTCAAATAGGGATTTGAAAGCCCGAACGCTCAGTACATAAATTTATCCCGCTTTGCGGGTATCCCGGAATTCCGGGAGCTTTTGCTATGTCCAAGTGCTTGTCAGCACTAAAAGCAAAAGGCTGGCTGAGCTCAGTGCTTTCAAACTCCCGGAATACTCATGCGAGGGCGCTCGCAACCGGAGGGGAGCTTGAAGTGCAAACTAAAAATTCACATTTTAATGACATTTCAATAGGTAAAAGAATCCGTCACAGACGCATTTCAATGGGGCTTTCTCAAAAGGAATTAGGAAGCTATTTAGGTGTCAGTTTTCAACAAATCCAGAAATACGAAAAAGGATCTAATCGTGTAAGCGCGGGGTGTTTGCTCGAAATTGCTAAAAAACTAGAGGTTCCTATGAACTTTTTTTATGCGGACCTTTTAACAGCAGATATTCCCACAAAAGAACATGCCTTACACCACGATCAAGACACATACAGCGAAAAAGAACACGCACTTTTGAAAAACTTTAGAGAGCTCGAAGCGAAAAAACAAAAAGCAATCTTGTGGTTGATTTCTGATTAAGCAAAAGCCCATCAATCGACATCCGTTGCCAATATTCCCCTCAGCCTAAAGCCTTGCCCGCCTGATACCACCATATCTCAAAAAACGGTTTACGACATCATAGGATAACAAACTTCAAAATAGGATAAAAACACCAAAACCTTAGAAAAACATCCCCACCCCTCTCACAGAATCTTATCAAAAGACTCTTCTGATTTAAACGCACAATTCCGATTGTATCATTATGATACCTTTTTACATTTACCTTGTCAAGTTTTTATATTTTTGTGTTTTTCTTTAAGGAAGCCACATCCCTCAAAACACCCTTTCCTGCAAAATTCCCCTCATACAAAACACAATGTCTAAAACAACAAGAGCTAAAATAGGATTTTTCCTAAATAGCCTTCCCCCTCTAAATGGGCTTCCCCCTAAATAGGCTTTCATTGTATTGCTCATTCACCCACTTATTAAAAAAACACCTCTCAATGCTTCTCATACCCATTTCACGGATATCCCCCATACAAATATAGATGCAACTATAATTGTTAAGCTCCGCATAGAATATAAACGCCCACCACGATTTTTCTCTCTTCACATCTCTTTACACATCAGCTCTGCAATCTGTTCACAGCCATTCCCCACACACTCTTCTCCAGAAAACGCACTTCAACAACACTCTTCATCCCAACTTTCTCCTCCATTCACGAAGACACTTCCCCCAATCCTTCCCACCACATTCCATGCCATGATAAAAGCTCTCACAAAGCACAAATCCTCCGCTTCATTTTACAGATTCACATTTTTACGCTTTTACATCATTACAGAACGCAGCCAAAGGAAACTCCCAAACCACCACGCGATAATTTGATAAAAACAAAACACCTTTACAACAATCTCAAACAACAGATTTCTGTAAAGAGCTCATATGAATTTGATTGATCAGATCTGACTATTAGATTGGCATATAGAGCCGTAGAACAGAAAGTAATTTTCTATAAGACAGAAACGATAAAAGCGCTATATAACTGAGACAGAACATGAAGAAATGCAAACAGATAAAACGACATCTTTCTTCGTTACAACACTGAAATTGTAAACGAGACGATGAATAACTATCGTCTGAATATGCAATTTTCACATCTGCAAATTTTTATTGATTAATTCAATCCCAACACTTCCCCTGAAACACATTTCTTCATTATCTACTTCTTTGAGACAAACCGGCAAAGGGGTTTCATCTATTATAAGTACGGAAATAATAACGGGTTACTCCAACCTCATCATAAGAAACCATAGACATGATACCTGTCTTTATTGGCGTTATTTGATAAGTCAAGATTACACCATTTTGCTGTTTGTTTGGTTGATCTGTATAGATCACGTTATATCCATTCCGTCGCAAGAGATCAATAAATACAGGAGTAAAGTTGTCTTCTGTTTTATTTTTTTTCACAATAAGTGTTGTTGTAGCGGGCGGTAAAGGTTTTTTAAGATTACGAACAAAATCGTTAGCAATTAATTTTACATCATCTTTCGTAATATTTGAACTGACATAACTTGATGAATAATTACTGATAGATGCACAACCAGCCACCAATACAAGCGGTAACGGAAATAAATATTTTGACATCTTAACTCCCCTATTAATTGCATTCTCTTCTGAAAAGCTCCTACACCAGAAATAAGAGCCTCCTTTCAAAGAATAGCCTTAACAACATACTGCTTTACTATCAAGCATTAGTTAATCACTTTCTCGCTTGTTAAAAAAACGACCACCATCTCTCATAGTACTCAAAGCTTATGTTTAAGACACAAAATATATATGTTAAAAGTACGAAAAAACACATGTAAAGCATGTAGTATACATATAGTATATGTATACTTACTTTCATGGTGTGTTGCATTACATAAACCAACGCACAGCACCCTTCATTTCCCCTCCATTCACGAAAACACTTCCCCCCAATCCTTCTCACCACATTCCGCGCCCCCAAAAGCCCAAAGTGACCAAAAACACGCACAATATATAAACCACAAATCCCCCACTTCACTTTTACAGATTCACATTTTTACGCTTCTCCACATTTACAGAACGAAGCCAAGGAAAGGTTCACCGCCCCGTACCACTCTATAAACAACGGTCTGTAAAGAATTCAAATGCTTGCCTAGCAAGTTTCCACCACTGACCACTCATTCGTTTCAGATCACCCCCCTTCAAAAAGCGGTGTTTTTACCTCATGAATAAGATAATGAGCGAACCGTCTTTAGAAAAAAGAAACGGCATGGAGATATCAAATATATCAATGGTCGTCATCGACTGTCGTGTTAAGAGGTGTTAACTCTTTATTTTTCTTAATTTTTACAACGCCAATAATTCCCGTGGAAATAATTAATGCGGACATAGCTAAAAAAGAGCTTAACAATCCCACGAGTGCCAAAAGTCCAGCAATAAAGCCAGACATTGCTTCGGCAGAGTTCGCTAAAGTTGAAAAGGTTCCAAAACTCTTACCAAAATCTTCACGACGAGAATATAATTGAATAGCTGAGACTAAACCAATATCCACAAAGGCACCAATAAATCCCAGAACAAATGCTAACACGAGAAGGAATTTTAAATAAAGTCCAGCAGCTAAAGGCATAACAAACAGGATAACCCCATAAAGAAGCCAAAATATCATGAGCTTCAACGATGTAATATTTAATATAATTTTACTATAGAACAAACCACCAACAATAGTTCCAACAGCCATGAGAGAAAAAATATAACTCACAAGGCTCTCCTCTCCCCCCACAAAAAGAACAAAAGCTGGAATTAAAAATCTTAAAATAGCACCCGTAAAGAGAATAGCAAACGACGATCCAACGAGCGTAATAAATAAATTATTATTTTCTGTAGAAATATATTTAAGATATGAAGCTGTTTCTCGATAAATTTTTATAAAATTGAATGATTTATTCTCGCTTGAATTTAAATTCATGAGATTAAATAACATGATAATAGATATAAAATAGGTAAAAAAATCAAAAATGAGTACTGCCGATTTATTTGCTAAAAAAAGCAGTATGGAACAAACCAAAGGGCCAATGACGGCTGCCGTTTCCATGATAATTTGAGCAATGCTATTGGCCTTTGTAAGATCTTTTATTGAAAACATTCTGGGAATAGCAGCTTGAAAACTTGGTTGGAAAATACTTCTTCCTATCGTTGTACATATTGCTGCAAAAATAAGAACAATGATATGTGCCGTACCTGTTATATAAGTTATAAAAACAAACAATGAAGCTAATAATCTAACAACTTCACTTAAGATCATATTTTTCTTCAAAGAAAAATTATCCGCTAACCAACCTCCTAGGGCCAAAAAAGAGAAAAGGGATAAATCGAAAAAAATACACAAGACCTGTAAAAAAGGTGTTATCTGTTAATTCTAAGACCAGTAAAATAAAAACAACTTCATAAGCATAATCACCAACTTTGGAAATAAAGAGAGAGCAAAAAAGAGCTAATGGACTCTTTTTTAAAAACAAATTCATATCAACCATCCAATTTTAAACTTTGCTACACTTAAAGTTACACTTCCTTCGCTACAATTGGTGATATGAACTTCAAAAGAGTTGTTTATTCTAATAAATCGCTTAATAAGTTAAGTGAAAATTTTTAAAGAAATACTCCTCTTGATATAAGCATTTACTCTAATATCAAGTAATATCTTTAAAAAAAGAAAGAATGTAAAAATTATGAGATCACAATCTTCCATATTATTACATTGACCTCCACCCCACGTCTCAAAGAATGAAAATTCCCAACCAGCACTAGTCTACAATCCCACAATAAAAAGCAACTTTCCCCACAAAATAAAGCTTACACCCAACCACTTCTCAAACGACAGCACGTCATCAGGCTCGACAAATCAAGCCCTATCTTCTTAAAGCCGCCATCCTTCACGCATCTCTTTGCACCACCGCCTTACCCACACTCTCCCCCTATCCATGCGCACTCTCTTCATCCTCCATTCCCCCTTTTTTCTCCCATCACACACTTAACAACTTAACACCCCTCTTCCCTCCAGCTTCCCCCTCCATTTATGAAAACACTTCCCTCCAATCCTCGCACCACATTCCACGCCCCCAAAAGCCCAAAGTGACCAAAAACACGCACAATATATAAATCCATAAGTCCTTCGTTTCACTTTTACAGATTCACATTTTTACGTTTTTACATCTTTACAGAACAAAACCAACGAAAAGTTCACCACCCCGCACAGCTCTATAAACAATAGTCTATAAACGAATCCAGCTTTTTGCCTAGTACCCCTTACAGTCTTCAGACGCCCCCCTCAAACGACAACACTTCATCAAGCTCAACAAATCAAGCCCTGCCCTCAAATATTCTAGCTCTTCACTCCCCCTAAAAGAGCAGTGTTTTACGGCATAATAGAATAGAAAATTTTTGATTTTTCTTGCCAATCTTCTGAAATTACTTTATCACTTAAAGTGTGATTTTGATCGTCCACGCAACGATCAATAGGGAGTTGAAGACCCGAAACCTAAACATAAATTTATCCCGCTTTGCGGGTATCCCGGGATTCCGGGAGTTTTTGCTATGTCCAAGTGCTTCTCAGCACTAAAAGCAAAAAGCTGAGTCAAGTCAGTGTTTTTAACTCCCGGAATACCAATGCGAGGGCGCTCGCCCCTAGCGGGGGGCTTGAAGTGCAAACCAAAAATCCACATTTTATCGACATTTCTGATTAAGCAAAAAACGCGATTTATAATCCATATTTCGCACTTTTTAAAAAGTACCCAATCTTATAGTCTTTGAGATTATTTTGATTTTTCTTGCCAATCTTCTGAAACTACTTTATTACTTAAAGGGTGAGTTTGGTCGTATACGCGACGATCAATAGGGAACTGAAAGCCCGAAACCTCGATACATAAGAATGAACCCACTTTTGTGGGTGTCCCGGGATTCCGGGAGATTTTGCTATGTCCAGGTGCGGTAAGCACTAAAAGCAAAAGGCTGACTGAGCTCAGTATTTTCAACCTCCCGGAATACCAATGCGAGGGCGCTCGCAACCGGAGGGGGGCTTGAAGTGCCAACTAAAAATCCACATTTTATCGACATTCTGATAGGCAAAAGAATCCGTCACAGACGCATTGCAATAGGGCTTTCCCAAAAAGAATTAGGAAGCTATTTAGGTGTCAGTTTCCAACAAATCCAAAAATACGAAAAAGGCTTCAATCGTGTAAGTGCCAAATGTTTACTGGAAATCGCTCAAAAACTAGAAGTTCCTATGAACTTTTTTTATGCAGACATTGCCACAAAAGAAGATCTTCCCACAAAAGAAACCCTCTTACACCACAATCAAGAAACCTATAGCGAAAAAGAACACACCCTTTTGAAAAATTTTAGAGAGCTCAAAGCGAAAAAACAAAAAGCAATCTTGTGGCTAATTTCTGATTAAGCAACAGCGCAACGATCAACGTTATTCCATTCATATCCCCCCTTAAGTCAAATTCAAACCAGCTTCCCCTCAAACAACAGCACTTCATCAGGCTCAATAACTCAAGCCCTGCCCTCAAATATTCTAGCACACCACGCCCCCTCAAAGAGCAGTGTTTTACGGCAGATAGGATAATCAGCTGCATTTTTGTTGTCACTTATAATTTTCCAATGACTTTTGAATGCCTCAATTAGTCTTTTTATAGCACTTTCACTCTTTTTAAAGCTTCTTTCTCTGCTTCTTCTTTTAACTTCATGTCATTGGCGCCTTCATACCTTTTTATTGTTTTTTCAATCTGATCATCAGTCCCTGCTTTAAAAACAATCATTGTTTCAAACGGACGAAATAATGACGATTGCGAAATATGAAAAAAGATATTCGTGCTCAAATTGTTTGGATCAAACTCGCTATACCCTTTTCTTTTTAAGTCATCGATAGATATCGCTTTTTTTGACATAGCAAGACCAATAACATCGCTATTTTTCTCACCAAAATCTTTTACT
This sequence comes from Bartonella sp. AA83SXKL, assembly GCF_042196965.1. NCBI lineage: Bacteria > Pseudomonadati > Pseudomonadota > Alphaproteobacteria > Hyphomicrobiales > Bartonellaceae > Bartonella > Bartonella sp. AA83SXKL. The sequence continues at coordinate 7,311 of NZ_JBHIRG010000023.1, read as the reverse complement.
TTTAAAAGGTTATTTTTAGCGTCACAAACTGTCGATATATTCATGACTTCGTTAAGAACTAGAGCATTTATATCAAATTGAGCACCTATGCCAAAAATGAATACAAGATCACGCAAAGAAAAAGCTTTTTGAAAATAACAAGCATTGTACAAACGTGAGGGAACCCCAAGACATCTGACTGCTCGTCGAATGATTTTTATAGCGAGCTCATATGATTTTTCATCTAAACGATGATCACGAATGTCTGGAATGTAGATTTCTTGTGTTTCTTGTAACGGTGCAACTTCACTGTTTACTGCACGATCAATAAGCTTTTCTAACCAATTGTAACTCTCAACATTATCCTGCTCTCGGACAGACGATCTAATCTCTTCTAAAAGATTGTCCAGCCCACACTCTTCTCTAAAAGCACGCTCTCTTCGATCACACGTCATCGTAAATGTATGGGTATTTTCTCGTTTGTCCGGTATAGATGATGCGTCAATTTTTGGATCATTCACTTTAAATGGATCAACGCTTTCTCCACTTTTAACAGATATCGAATGCTCACCTCTAATAGTATCAAAAACTCTCGCCCCTTGCTCCTCCCTAAAAGAAATGCCTTGTTCAAGAAACATCTTTAATGGATTGGAATCATCCGGTGTTAACGATATACGCTGTATTAAAGAGTCCAAAATTTCCTGTTGAAGCTTATCATCACTTATTAACGAATCTTTCCTATCCTCGTAGAAATCCTTTAAGCCTTCTGGAATACGCCGATTGTAACTCTTAACTTCCTTTGCAAACCAGCTGTTAATTAATTCCTTGTTTGTGGCTAAGTTTGTAGCTAATTTCATGAGATTATACCCCCCATTTAAATTTCAAATGATCCTTTTGATCAATAAACTCCAATACAGTTTTTATTAAAACTCTTGAAAAAAGTTCATTATCTTTTTGTTTTACTTAGTATTTACCATATTATAGTTTATTAGTAAATAAGTAAAGTAAAGTAAAATCAATTAAGATATAGATGATATTTTTAATATACACCTTCACTTAAACTTGCTTTTATAACAACGAATAGCGGAAATTTTAACCAAAACAAGTTAGAGGTCTTGTTTTTCAAGTCTTTATCTTGATTAAAAAAAACTGCAAAGGAGCAAACTTGATTGTGCAGATAATCATGCTCCATCATCTATTAGCCACCAACATAGAGTTGTGATCAATCAAACAGTTTTAAAAAACTTTTAGCAAAATTTTAAAGCAGAAAAACGCACGTCACCGAAAAAATGAGAGAGCCGTGCATTTTACGCATCCTCCACCTTTTGCTTAAACAGCAAAACTCCAATCCATCGTCAAAATATCTTCGTCTAAAATCCCCCACACCCCTTCAAAGAGCAATGTTTTACGGCGGATAAACGGCATTTCTCTTTAACGCTTTTACGCACAAAGCAATAAAGCAATAAAGCAATCCCGCTTGTGACTTCACTTATAACATTGCAAGAAAATAGTTTTCATGACAAACAGAAGTAAAAGAATCCTACGATATTCGAAAACGCTGATTTAACATGCAAAAACACCAGCCACTCCCTTTGCTTTGCAATAAAATACCGCTTGTCTCATCGTGAATTTTTCTAAATCAGCACGCTTCAAAGAGCGGTGTTTTATCGCATAATAGGATTATCACCGCCCTTTATACCATGAATTTTTCCAAACTTAATCTTCAGGCAAAAATTCCAACCGATCTCCTTGTTTTGTAATTTTCACCGTTGTCTCATCGTGAATTTTTCCAAATAAGATATTTTCCGCCAGTGGATCTTGAATTTCTTTTTGGATAATCCGTTTAAGCGGACGCGCACCATAGAGCGGATCATAGCCTTTATCGGCAAGAAATTTTCTCACCTCTGGCTCGATTTGCAAAGTTATTTTGCGTTCATTGAGCAAATTTTGCAAATGTTCTATCTGAATATCGACGATCGCTTCCATATCGTGACGTTGCAGCCTTTGAAAGAGAATAATCTCATCAATACGGTTTAAAAATTCAGGACGGAAAGCCGCTTTAACGACATTCATAACATCATTTTTTGCCTGATCGGTTGTTTGCCCTTCAGGCAAAGCAGTTAAAAACTCAGCACCAAGATTAGAAGTCATAATCAGCAAGGTATTACGAAAATCAACGGTACGTCCTTGACTATCGGTCAAACGTCCTTCATCGAGCACTTGCAACAAGAGATTAAAAATATCAGGGTGTGCTTTTTCAATTTCGTCAAACAGAATGACCTGGTAAGGTCTTCTACGTACAGCCTCGGTCAGCACCCCACCCTCTTCATATCCAACATATCCAGGTGGAGCCCCAATCAGCCGCGCCCCGGCATGTTTTTCCATATATTCCGACATATCGATGCGCAACATGGCATTGGAGTCTTGGAAAAGAAAAGCGGCAAGAGCTTTGGTTAATTCGGTTTTCCCCACACCAGTAGGACCCAAAAACATGAAAGAGCCAAGGGGACGATTGGGATCTTGCAACCCTGCACGCGCACGACGTACAGCACGAGAAACAGCTTGCACAGCCTCTCCCTGCCCAATCACACGTTTGCTAATTTCATCTTCCATCCGCAACAGCGCCTCCCGTTCTGCCTCCAGCATTCGATCAACAGGAATACCGGTCCAGCGCGAAACAATCCGCGCCACATGTTCAGCAGTAACCGTCTCTTCAACGAGATGATTTTGTTGGTCATCATTTTCCGCAATACTCAATTGTTTTTCGAGTTCAGGGATAACGCTATAAGCGAGCTCTCCAGCGCGTTGGAATTGTCCATCACGCTGTGCAATAGCCAAAGCATTACGGGCTTCTTCGAGTTGTTTTTTCAAATCAGCAGCATGCCCTAATTTTTGTTTCTCAGCCTGCCAAGCACTTGTCATCTCAGCGGACTGTTGTTCCAATGTTTTCAGTTCCTCCTGCACATTTTTCAAACGTTCTTTTGCTGTTGGCTCGACATCTGTTTTCAAAGCTTCCCGTTCGATCTTCAACTGTAAAATACGCCGATCAACAGCATCGAGTTCTTCCGGCTTTGAATCGACCTGCATGCGCAACCGCGCCGCCGCTTCATCGATAAGATCAATAGCTTTATCCGGCAAGAAGCGATCCGTAATATAGCGGTTAGACAAACGCGCCGCCGCAATCAAAGCACTATCAGCCAAGCGCACTTTGTGATGTTGTTCATATTTTTCCTTAATACCGCGCAAAATAGAAATAGTATCTTCCAAAGAGGGTTCAGGTACAAAGACAGGTTGGAAGCGGCGTGCAAGAGCAGCGTCTTTTTCGACATATTTTCGATATTCATCGAGCGTAGTAGCGCCCACACAATGGAGTTCTCCGCGTGCAAGAGCAGGTTTTAACAAGTTAGAAGCATCCATAGGACCATCAGATTTTCCAGCGCCAACAAGATTGTGCAATTCATCAATAAAGAGGATAATTTGTCCATTTTCAGCTTGCACCTCTGCCAGCACCGCTTTAAGGCGCTCTTCGAATTCCCCACGATACTTTGCACCAGCGATAAGCGCTCCCATATCCAGCGCATGAAGCTGTTTATCCCGCAAAGTTTCAGGCACATCGCCATTGATAATGCGCAGAGCTAACCCTTCCACAATAGCTGTTTTCCCCACCCCAGGCTCACCAATCAACACGGGATTATTTTTGGTCCGCCGTGAAAGCACCTGAATAGTGCGGCGGATTTCCTCTTCCCGCCCAATCACAGGGTCGAGTTTTCCTTCACGGGCATCTTTTGTGAGATCCCGGGCATATTTTTGCAAGGCATCATATTGTCCTTCAGCATGGGGGCTTGTTGCTGTTTTTCCTTTCCGCAGCGCATTAATTGCCCGATTAAGCGCTTGCGGGGTCAATCCTCCACTTGTTAAAATATCGGCTGTTTTTGCGGTCTTTTCCATGATCAGCGCTTGCAACATGCGCTCCACGGTCACAAACTGATCACCGGCTTTTTTCGCAATATCCTCAGCCAGTGCGAAAACTTTTGCCAATGGCTGAGAAAGATAGAGCTGTCCATTTCCCCCCTGCACTTTAGGCAAAGCATCAAGTGCTTCTTTTAGCGCCTTTTGAATAAGAGTAAGATCACCACCAGCGTTTTGGATAAGCGATGCAGCCAATCCTTGAGAATCGTCTAACAACACTTTCAGGAAATGCTCCGGCAAAAACTGCTGATGATCAGAAGCAAGAGCGCTATTTTGTGCTGATTGTAAAAAACCCTGCACGCGTTCGCTATATTTTTCCAAGTTCATTTTTTTTCCTTAAATCTCAAGCCATCACCACACTTTAACCTCTCCAATATTCCACAAAAGAAACATCCAGAAAGGATTATCCAGCCTCTAAAAAACACCGCGAAAAAAGCAGCAAGAAGAAGAACCATAGTGCTAAAAAGAATATGGGTTTCTACAAGCCTCATAGCAAGAGGGAGAAAAAAAATACGCTATCATTTTAAATAAAAACCGCAACTTTTCTCATACCCCCCCATCATCACTCCCCTTTTTAAACCATCACCCCTAAATTCCACCATTAAAACTTAAATTTGAACAGCAGAAAAGGAGCATGCAAAAACACTTTAAACAAAGTAGTCTTTACAGCATATAGTTTAGAGTAAACATTAAAGTATTTTCTCTAATTTTACTTAACAAAACATTGAGTATAAGCTTTAATATTTATAAACTTACACTGTCTTTATCAAAATAAAGGAGTTTGAGTATGTACCATACTGTAAAAAAGGTTACTTTAATACTTTTATTTCTTCTAATAAGTAAACCAAGCTATGCCATTTTTGCCGGCAAAGTTATTACAATAGAGCATACATGGCCTGAAAATGCATTATTTGATCTATTTGTGTTCACCCAGCAAGTAAATTACGATGGTGGGCCTAACTCCATCTATTTCTGGGGAAATAAATTTGAATTCCAAAACGGGAAAAGTGGACAAATTGGTTTTTTCAACAGGAGCGGCCGTACCATTCATTTTTCTATCTGGAATGCAACGGGATGGAAGGGTAATACATGTAAGCATTTTACTCAAGAAGGTTCAGGAGTACGATGTGAAATCAAGTTTCCATGGGAGATGGGACGCAGATATCAATTATATGTTGAAAAAAATGAAAATCTAGTTACAGCGAAAGTAGTCGATTTTATAACGGGTAAAAAAGTGAATATTGGGACCATAGAAGTACCAAATACATTTGGCAAACTCCGTAAATCTTCAAGTTTTGTTGAAGACCATTCTCGTTGGAAGAGACATCTTTCCTCTTGTTATGATTTAAGTCCGCAAAGTTCAATTTTTTTTGATCCTCAAGGCTTAAAACAAAACAAGCTACACGAAGGGAGTCTGAAAGTTTCTAATCAAGGAAAGTGCCGAGATTCTGACCTCATCCAAACATCATGTACGTTCACTTTTTGCATGACAAGTATAAGCGACCTTGGAGGTTTAGCCTCGCCTACTGCTGGACCAGAAATACAAATTTCCAATGGGAAAGATCTGTCTGCAGAAACAATTTCTAACATCTTGAAACAAAAAGAACTTGTCGTTATTCGTTCAAAAGATCGTTCTTGGGCACCCAATATCTCTTTTCCATCTCCTGATTCATTTAAGTGGAAATCAATCTTTATAGATCATCTAGCGGCTTCTAGTTCTACGCTTCACACTACTCACGGCACACAAAAGATAACCACAGGTCAAAAGATTATGTATATGTCTGATGGAAAAACTTGGAAGATTATGAAAAGAAACTAGCTTTTTTCTTCTTGATAAGCCCCCTCACTCCCCTTTGAAAACAACTGGGGGATGAGGAAGTTTTTTTCATTTCCCCACCACGGCTCCCTTTCCCAGTTATTTTTTCGAGCCCTGCTCTCATCCCTTTTAGCTCACCACATCACCATACTTTCCAGGGCATTTTCTCCATTCTCACCCCCTTTCAAAACCACAATACCCTTTAATAAAAAGCCTCACCTCCCTCTTCTATCACCCTCACACCATCCCTTCACCGCATCCCTTTGCACTACCCCCGCCTCTTATCCACACCCTCCCCCTTGTCCATAGGCACTCTCTCCATTCCACGCACTCCTTTTTCTCTCCCATCAAACATTCACGACTTACAGCACTCTTCATTCCAGCTTCCCTCCTCGATTAACAAGCTCTCGTTCTCTCCCCATTTATCTCACCCCATCCATGCAAAAACCCAACGTGCCACCAAAACACGCACAATACATAAATCCATAAATCCTCCTCTTCACTTTAACAGATTCACATTTTTACGCTTTTACACATTCACAGAAAACAGCCAACGAAAGATTCACCACCCCACACCGCTCGATAAACACTGGTCCGTAAACAATCCAGCTTCTTATCTAGGGAAGGACTACTGATCACTTCATATAATTATCACCACCCCTCAAAAGACGCGCTTTATCAGACAAGACAAATAAGCCCTTCCTCCAAATATTCTCCACATACTCTTCTCCAGAAAATGCATTTAACACCCCTTTTCATCCCAGCTTTCCCCGCTCCACTCACAAATGCATTCCCCCATTTATCTCACCACATTCCACGCCAAATAAAAGTATACACAAAGCACAAATCCCCCGCATCATTTTACGGATATACGTTTTAACGCTTTTACGTTATTACAGAAGTCAGCCAAATAAAATTTCCACATCACCACCCGCGCTGCACTGTAAACACTGTTCTGAAAACGAACCCAGCTTTTTGCCTAGTACCTTACAGTCTCCACCCCCCAAAGACAGCACTTCACCAGGCTCAACAAATCAAGCCCTACCCTGAATATTCAAGCTCTTCACTCCTCCTTCAAATAGCGCCGTTTTACGGTATAAACGAACCCAGCTTTTTGCCTAGTACCTTACAGTCTCCACCCCCCAAAGACAGCACTTCACCAGGCTCAACAAATCAAGCCCTACCCTGAATATTCAAGCTCTTCACTCCTCCTTCAAATAGCGCCGTTTTACGGTATAACAGAATAGAAAATTTTTCATTTTTCTTGCCAACCTTCTGAAACTGCCTTATGAATAAATATCGTAAGTTTGATCGTCTACGCAGCGATCAACAGGGAACTAAAAGCCCTAAACCCTAACGTACAATTGAGCCCACTTTTGCGAATATCCTTAGAATTCCGGGAGTTTTTGTTATGTCCAGGTGCGTTTCCGCACTAAAAGCAAAAAGCTGAGTCAAGTCAGTGTTTTCAGACTCCCGGAATACCAATGCGAGGGCGCTCGCAACCGGAGGGGGGCTTGAAGTGCCAACTAAAAATCCACATTTTATCG
>NZ_JBHIRG010000022.1:7500-18073 GCF_042196965.1 Bartonella sp. AA83SXKL | reverse complement strand
TCCCTTTTGGAACATAATTAGCAAAAAGGCATTGTATCTCCAGCATATTCAAGGAGATAAAACATGGAAACTCGCATTCCTGAAAACACACCATTTGATACGAATTTTTTAGGAGAAACAACTCTAGAAGAAAAGTATTCATTCTTTCACACACCCATTTCATGGTCCGCAATCTTTGCGGGACTGGTGACGGCTCTTGCCACCTCAATCTGCCTCTCTTTTCTGGTCGCAGCTTTAGGCTTAAGCCAAATGGATTTCACTTCTTCATCCCCATTTGAAGGCTCTTTCCTCTCCTTTGGCGTGGGTTCCGTTATCGTTACACTGATTAGCTTAGCCTTGGGAGGCTTTGTAGCTGGACGTTTTGCTGAATCATCAGGGATTCTTCATGGCTTTCTCACTTGGGCTCTCATAACATTGCTGATGACCCTCCAAGCCATCCACGTGGTTTCTAGTACAGCAAAGATAGGAGCTAAAACGGCTTTAGAAAACAGCTCCATGGTCCAACAAACCGTAGAAAGCCTAAAAAACAATATTTCCCCTATACTTGCAAAATTAAACAGTGAAAGTCTTGAAAAGTTTTTTGCAAAAAATAGTGACAATGATATCAATTTTGACCAACTTGGTAGTGAATTGCACTCCCTTCTCAATAAAAGCGATATTCCTGCTCTCAATGCTAATCGCTTGAAACAAACCTATCAAGCTGCACTCAATGATATTGGTTCTGCGATAACAGCTTTTAAAAATGATCCGTCTCACTATCGCACCACTTTAAAAAATCTTGGTGAGCGCCTGTCTGATCGTGTAGAAGATCTCACAACAAAATTTGATCGAAGTGATATCATCAACGCGCTTATGAAGGATGGCATGACCCGTGCGGATGCACAAACAGCAGCCAACCATGCTGTTCAACTCTATCAAAGCGCAGAGGAAAAAACCGAAAAAGCTATCAAAGCCCTTGAAGAACAGGCAGAAACACTCTCAGACAATCTTGAGGATACGATCAAGGCAGCAAAAAACACTGCAACTAAAGCCACAAAAACAGCCTCCAATATGGGGTGGTGGGGCTTTTTAGGAAGTCTGGTAGGCGCCATTATTTCCAGTGTTTTTGGCTATTATGGTTATAGAAGCCGTAAGGACACTTTCATGCTTTAAAAACTTATAGCTCAAAAAGTATAAAACCAATAAAAAGCTGCACACATGGTGCAGCTTTTTTTGTAAATTCTTCTTAATTACTCTAAAATTCAGCCCTCTTATTTAAAATGCTCTTTGCAATCAACATGACATTTGACAAAAAATAAATCCATGCTAAGTGTAAGAAATTGGTAGTTTTTTTATATTTAAATTATCTGTATTTTATCAACTATAAGGGGGTAAATATATGAATATTTCACTTAATAAAGTAAAAAATGTTATTGAATTGGCTGCTGATGAAGTTGTGCCAACTGCAATGCTTACTAAGTATGCACAGCGTAACGATATTCAAATTTATCAAAGTGAGCTTGATGAGCTTAATATGAATGATTCGCTGGAAGTTTAATGATGTATTGTTGATGCAAATCTGCTTATCCATCCATCTTTAAAAATTAAGCTTATTTAAGTGCATGTTTCAGTTATTTTCAGAGGGCTTTTCTCAAAAAATTTGGGCTAAGCAAGCAGCTGAATTGTCAATTTCGTACATCCCTTTCAATGAAAGAGATGTTTTGAATGCTTTAAGACAATACGCTCTACATCCTCATAAACTCTTAGCTCTTAATCCTAAATCCGAAGTAGTAACAGTGGTTAATGGAGTGCGGAGTCCACGTCCTCTTTCAAACTTTCTTGTTTTAGATACGGATAGAACTATAGAAGAATATACTGCCCGCGTTGACCAATATGCCGAAGGACAAGAATGGGCGGTCATGTATTATGGATTATACGCTGCAACCCCTGTTCTATGGGATGTGGCAAAACAGTTTTCAGATCAATTAGCTCATTCTTTAGGTTTTAGGCCTGGTGGGCGCGTGGATATTGACTGCTTCATCGGCCGATATTCCTCCACCCATGTTGGGATACATGTGGATCACGCTCATAATTTTGGTTTTACTCTACAGGATGGCAAAACAATGTTTGCATGGCCCAGTACACGAGAAGACCTCCAAGGGCTAAAATATCCTGAATATGAAGCGCATAAATTAACAGCAATTGCGCTGCAAAACCGTACAGACCGTGTTGCCTACTTTCCCCATGATGCTTTCCACGTTGCTGAAACTGGAAAAAATATCGCGGCAAATATCAATATTGCTTTTTGGGAAACAGCACACGATGCACAACATCATAAAAATTATGTCACGCATTTACTCCATCTTGATGATCGAACGCGACATGATATCCGCGCATCAGGAAGAGCAAATTTAAACCCTGATAATGCTTTTCAACACTCTGCACTAAACTCCGCCATCGCAAATGGTACCTTAAAACGCCATATGCTGGTTTCTCAATTAATTTGTGATACAAGTTCACGTTTATGTGTCAAGCGCCCCCTTATTGACGTCTCTGAGATTGAAAATGAAATCACTCTTCGCGCATCTGCAACCCTCCAATGGGTGCCCTTACTAGAAACAAAAGAACTCCTCATCGCAGCAAATGGGCATTGCGCCAGTTTTGAGTATAGCTCTCATCTAGAACATTTCCTTTCTCAACTTTCATCAGGAAAAAAATTAGATCTAGCAAAATTAAATGATAAACCACATGACACAGCACAGAAGGAAATTTTAAAAGCTGTAAAAGCTTTAGCATGTTGGGGAGCATTGTGACAAAGAAAAAATCCATGATTTTTACCCAAATGGGACTTTTCCTTGTTTTGGGCTTTAGCAGCTTTGCCGATGAAACAGCACAAGTTACATTTGCTCTACACTTAGCAGAAAGCACAGCATCTATTTCAATGCTGCTGTTTGCAGGGCTTGTCGGGGCAATTTGTGCCGGACCAATTGCACCACGCCTCTTGCATCGCTTCCAACCAGCGCGAACAGTACCCATTGTTTTATTGTTTGAAGCACTCTTTATAGCCACAGCTGCAATCGCCAACCAATTTTTGGTTTATATTGCCCTTTCTTTTGCACTAGGGTGTGCTGGTTCACTCTTTTGGTCTGCTATCCTTGTTGCTGTACCTGACTTCGCAAAAAATGATCGGCAATTAGACCATATCAACCGCATTATCCAAACAGTCCGTAATCTTGGCTACATTGCAGGACCACTGTTAGGAGGTGTGCTATATGGTCTCTCAAACGGGCAAAAAGGGCTCTTTGCACTATCTATCATGGTTCTCTGTGCAACCTTTATCACTCTCTTCTGTTTTAAAAGTTTAAACATACATATGCCAACAACCACAACACAGCAAGCCAAAAAGGGACTAGATTTAAGAGGGCTCTTGCGTAAAAAAAATGTTGTCTATGCTCTTTCTCCCCTCATCATCACCATCATCCTCACCTCTGCTCTCAACGTCTTATCGATTGTCCGCATTCGTACCGATCTCAACTTAAGCGCTGAAACCTATGGGGTAATCACAAGCATGATAAGTCTAGGCCTCGTGGTTGGTCCACTCTGTTTCTCCAGCCTTTTTCATCGCTTTGGCAATGCCGCTGGTGCATCACTGGCTGCCACAACCATTGGCTTAGCAATTTTCTGCTTTTCTCTCACACACATTGTATGGTTAATGATGCTGTCATTTTTCATCCTTGGTGGTGCAAACGGCGTACAAAATGCTCTAATGGCAAGTTTTATGATGAAAGCCATTCAGAAAGAACACCGAAACAACCAAATGCCCGCCTATATCTTCATCATACAAACAGCGGTGTGCCTTGGCTTTCTAGGAGCTGGTTTTGTAAAAGTGCATCACACCCAATACACACTATTTATCATTGGCATTGCCACCATGATCGCAGGCCTATTAGGCTTTACGTTAAACCGCGCTATGCAAAAAAAGGAATGGGATAATGCCTAGCAAACTTTGCCATCTTTTCTCTCGAAAAAAACCATGCCCAAAAATGGCATAAAAATCATCACCTAATCAAATTATTGTATCTCCCATGCAACCCCATACCAAGCAATGTGATTTTGATAAACCATTCTCGTGTGGAGGAACAAACAACCCCAGCAAACAACCATTGCCAAAACTTGATATTTCAAAGCAGAAGAAAACAGTTTAACATCATGCAACAAGACCCTATAGGCTTAAACTTTTACAATAGAACAGGTGGTTATGTATGGCAACTGGCAGACTATATGCTACATGACTTGAATGAAAGCATCCACACACTTGAATTGCAAAAACCAACACCACCTATAGCCATCAATTCTTTCGCTGTCTACCCACGTGAACTCAATCCTTTATCACGCGTTCAATGGGCAAAGGACGTACAGATAACGAGAAACAAACCAGCACTCATTGGCAAACGGCAAATACAACCCATCACCATTGTTTCTACAAAAGGAGCGACATTTGGCGGATTCGACTTTCCCATATTTGAAGCACTTCGTGAAGGCTGCCTTGTCCAATCCTTAAAAGAAATCAAACTCAATGGTACTCTTCTTGCCTCTGGAAGTCTTTTGATATCACTGCTACGACACGGTCTCATCGAAACAGATCAAAAAGCCTTTTCAGAAAATGATGCAACAGCTCTTTTACGAGAGACAACATGTCGTATCATCGATTCTCCTCTTGGCACTCTTGCCATTAATCAACTTAATGGGCGCACAATCCGGCTTCATGAAAAAACAAAACATCTCTTGCAGAAAGCTGCCACACCAATGCATCTTCAATACCCGCTAGAGGCTTCAATAAAGTTTCTTGTAAAAGCAGGAATGCTACGATTGCTCACATTATAAGGATAAAAAGATGCAGCTGATAAGACCTGGCATGGGAACAGAAAATAGTGCTCAACTTATCCATACGCTTATTCAAATGGCAAGACCGCGCACAGTCATTGAAATCGGTGCTGGTGATAGTACGCGCTTTATCGCAAAAGCACTTCAAAAAGCGAAATTATCATGGCAACAAGATAAAAAGCTTTTAGAATCCGCCATTTGGGAAGAGCGCACAGCGTTGCTTGATCCTTCAGGAGTCCTTGAGAATTACGAACCACGGCTTATCACAATTGATGATTTTACAGTAGAAGGTCAATCAGCAGAAGAAGCATGGCAAGAACTTCTTAAAGATAGCATTAAAAAAGACACTGTAACATTTATCAATGAAAATTTTTTCTCTCTTGATGAAAGCACCCTCAAATCTTGGGCGCCAATAGATTTTGCTTGGATTGATGCAGGAACCCCCGCAGATGATGTACGATTTGTTCTAACCCTTTGGGAACATATCACACCTGGTGGTTATCTTTGTTTGCATGAACCAACAATGATAACAACAATTGCTCTCAATGGCGAACAACGGGTTCGACGTGTTAGAACCCCTATCTGGGAAGAACTCCTCTATCGGCTTGATGGCTCCTATGAGGCTTTAACACTCCCCGAAAACCACAAATATCGCCAAGGTGGTCTGGGAATTATTCGCAAACGCACCCCAGCCGAACAAATTGTACGCGCACAATCACTACAAGCAGAACTCATAGAAATCAATGAACTTCCCATTCGCAACGATCTTTTGCCCATGGGAAAAGAAACCCTTCACAAACGCAATACCCGCAATTCACTGATCTCTGCCATGACATCACCGACACTGCGCGCTGTTTATGCCACCATCATCCTTGGTGCAAAAAATCTTACTGATATCCTCAAACATGTCGATTCAGATGCCAAAAACATTCACAAATCCATCAATCGCCTTTTGAATCTTGGACTTATTCACAACACAACAGAAGGATTTCAAGCCGAAGAGACAGTGTGGAAAATGCTAGAAAATAAACATGAACGGAATAGGGAAAATTTAAGCGACCGCCATTTAGAAACAGAAGAGATGCTATCAAAAATTGGTGAAGCCTTTCAGAAGGAAAAAATCTATAGCGAAACGGAAGTTTCCAAGATATGCAACCTCTTTACGATAGACTTTGCCCGATTACGACGCACTCTTGTTGAGAGAGGTTTTTTACAACGCCATGGAGGCAAATATCAACGCATGCGCTAAAAGAGAATTGAAAAATGATTAGCGAACGCTATCGTTTTTCTTCTCTATTTCAAGAGAATGAATAACCTTCCACTAAAAAAATATAATTTCATTAAAAGGTTACAAAATCATTCATCCCATTCATATGTTAACAATCTATGGAGATGAGATTAGCGTGCTCTCTTCGCAAGAGATGCAATGGGGAGGAACAAGAGTGCGAGATGTCAATTAATTATTAAATAGGGTTAGAAACAGTCAAACCCATCAGGAGAAGATATAGGATCAAGGTCTCAATGATCTTACGATTGTTACGCGAACATCCGGGCGCGGTATTGTTGCTAAATCAGGAAAGACTTATATTGATTTTATGTCATGTTCGTATCTAGGGCTAGAACGTCATCCAGCGTTAAGTAATGCCATAAAGTCTTCCGTAGAGAGATTTGGTGTGCAATATGCAGCTGCGTGAACGCATGTGAAATGTATATTATTTGATGAGCTTGAGTTAAAGCTAAACACCATTTTTCTTGATTCCCACTCTGTCATATTTAATTCCGTAGGTGCAACCCATCTTGCAGTTATGCCCATATTAGGTTCAGGAGAACTTCCAGGATATCCTATAACAGCAAATGGTGTTGTATGGATTATCGATAAAGAAACGCACGCATCAGTGCAAATTTTACGTGGTATACTTGAACAATTTGGAAATTATATAAGAATCCCATTTAAAGATATTGCAACACTAGAGAAAAACCTACAGGAAAGTAAATTACAAAATAGAACGCCTGTTTTGATATCTGACTCTCTCGGTTCTATAGGAGGAGCAAATGACGTTAAAAAATTAACCAAATTAGCAAAACTCTACGGTGGATATTATTATGCGGATGATGCACATGGCACCTCAATCATAGGAAAAAACGGCTGTGGTTATACACTTCATTTATTAGAAAAATACGAAGAGAATCTTATTTTAATTTCTTCTTTGTCAAAAACGTTTGGCTCTCATGGTGGTTCATCATCATTTAGCAACAAAGAAGCTGCATCGTTTATTAAGAAATATGCGCTTAATTATATTTTTAGTGGTCCACCTTCTCTCCCAGGAATAGCAGCTTGCCTTGCTTCTGCAGATATTCATCTTTCACAAGAAATTAACCAACTTCAACGTGAACTGCATAAAAATATTTCTTATTTTGATCAAAGAGTCTCCAACATTGAGGTACAGGAACCGCTAAGTCCCATTAGATCTATCTTTATGGGTGCTGAAGACAAAGCGATAAGTGCCTCATATAATTTAAGAAAGCACGGTTTTTTGGTTACAGCGGCAATGTATCCAACAGTGGCTAAAAAGAAAAGCATTATTCGCGTAGCGATATCAGCAGCACACACTAAACATGACCTCGAAACATTTGCAGCAAATATGAATGAATTGACAGAGCTTTCCTCTGCTTACTGAGATCATAACAGCTTATAAAAATGCGTCCGCAATATTACAATTAAAGCCTATGGCTTTGAAACCAACACATAGAAAAGATTTCTTCTAAATCATGCAAACGCAACTAAAACCACAAGACCGTTTTAATCAGCTCATGGCTAAAATAATAAAGAAACGCACTCAACACCAATATCAATCGTTAGCGGCTTTATACATTCTCAAAGTCGATGAAATAATTAAAATATTTTCTCTCCATCAAATATCGTCATGAAAAGGATTTAGCAATGGAACTTTATTGGATTGTTGCGCAAGAAGAATATGCCAACGCATAAGATATAGAATATTCCTATTCAGAATATACAGAAGAGTTTAATAAAAGAGGCATCAAATTCCAGTTTTTAAAATTAGAAGACTGCCTTATCAAAGCAAATCATGCAGATGAATTTATTTTTTTATATCAAGGTATTCCACTGAATCAAGATCATTCTGCATATATTTTATCCAAAGCAGATCTAAACCACAAGCAAGAGCCATCAGTCTCACATTAAGAAATTATTTTAGGATAAGTGGTACACACCTTCTTAACGAATGCATTTATGGCATAGAAAATCTTGACTGGGATAAGATTGCGCAAATGGCATTAGCACGTAAGCTAGGAGCTCCAGTGCTTCCATTCACGATGTGTGGCTATCATAAACAAACAGTACCTACAATCACATCTTTTGTTTCATCAGAATATAAATCTTTCATTTTCAAACCCGTTAGCTCAGGAATGGGATTTGGTGTCATTAAATCAGATGGATTACAACATACAATGAGTATAGGAAATCTGATTTCAACTTCTTCTTCTGAATATTTTTAATGCCTTTTGTAAAGGATGCACAGGATGTAAGATTTTTCTTCATATCAGGAAAACTCTGTTTTGTGAAATTTCGCACACCTCAAGGAGACGGTTATATTGGAAATGTTGCACGCGGCGGAAAAAATACGATTCTTACTGAAGCAGCTTTTATAACCGCATATGGCAAGAAAAAATTCTATCCTGAAATGCTCGATATTTCTAAAAACATCGTAGAAAAAACAATATTCTTGCATTGGACTGGCTAGTGAATCAAGAAAGAGACTATTTCAACGAAATGTGCACAGCAGAAATAGGGCTGGCAAAACTTCCTCAAAAGATACAACAAAATGTCTTTGATCATTTAACAACACTTCTATGGAAATTCCATGGGCAAAAATAAAATTCCTTTTTTCATCTATAGCACAGTTTTTCTTTCTGAATTTTCCTTTTTCTTTGTACTCCCTCTGCTTGGAAACTCTTCTCTCATAACTGCTGCCAATGTTGCTTTTTATCTCGCTGGATCGGTAATCCTTGAAAGCATTCTCATGGTAACCACAACAGGTTTATTAGAAAGATTTTCGCGTAAACTCTTAATGGCTAGCGCCTTTATTTTAAGGAGTAGCGCTTTTGTGTGCATTATCCTATCGCTCACACCTTCTGCATGGTTGATCTTTTTTACCTTAATGGCTTTTTCGAAAGCAATTTCAAAGCCATTTTTGAGAGAAATTTTATCAGAACATCTCAATGAAAATGCTCTTAAACGCGCATTAACTCTCTATTCTTTTTTTCAAAATGCTGCTGTCGTTATCGCCCCTCTTGTTGCAACGAGTGCTATAAAATACAACGCATCAACCTTCTTAATGGTTTTTTTTGCACTCATTGGTTTGTATCTTTGTGTTCTATCCATTCAAATTGTTTATCATTACCCAAATAAAACATTATCTCTTGAAAAGAATAAAAAAACAAAAAAAGCTCTTCTTTCTTCTTTAAAAACAATAATACATAATCGTTCTATTGCTTATTTGCTGGTCACGGCTTTGCTTTGTGCATTCCTCATGGGAATTTTCATCACCACCACAACACTTCTCAGTAAATTTGACAGCAATCTCGCCCCTTATAGTGGAATTTTCTTTTCAATTGTTGGCATCAGTATTTGTATCTGGCAAGGAATAATCAATAAACATCTCAGCCTTTCTGATAAATCAACTTTCTACCTATTATGGCTTATGGGAAGTTTCTCCTCATTTTTCCTCATGGGTGGGGTCTTTACCGCTGTGACTGCATTAATTGCCTACAGTGTCTATGAATCTGTCATGATTCCAGAGATATACTATCAAGCAGGGAAAACAACCTCATCTCTCTCTGCCAGTGTTCTTTTTAGTTATATTCTTGTTATTTCAAATATTGGCCAAGCTGCCGGCTCATGGACAAGTGGATGGATCATCAGCCATTTCAACAATCACATCGCTTTCACCTTTTGCATGATTGTTGGTGCCTCCGCCTTTGCTTCTTGCATGTGCCTCATGCAAACTAAAAAATAAGCAGCTTCCATGTCACATATAATTTTTGCAACCGGTGGCACAACAAGAGTGCCTAAAACACTTCGCCATAAATGGCTCAATTATGATTTTGTAACACACTCTGCGGCAAAAAAGCTCAAAACGGTCTTTAAAGATTGCTCTGTAAACTCCGTTGCAAATTGTCTCATAGCTTAAAGGATTATGGGGTAGACAAGCGTAAGGTAGCTACATTCTGCACGAATAATATTCTATTGATATCCATGTGCAATACAGCCAAATCATTTTTCTTATAATTCGCTCATTTCTGCCATGACCTCACCGACACTACGCGCTGTCTATACTGTTATTATACTTGGTGCTAAAATTCTTTCTGATATCCTCAAACTTGTCAATTCAGAGACCAAAAACATTCACAAATCTATTAATCGCCTTTTAAACCTTAGTCTTATTCAAAACACAACAAAGGGATTTCAAGCAATCGATAAATTATGGCAAGCGCTAGAAGATAAAAATGTACGAAATATGGAAAATTTTAGCGATCGCCATTTAGAAACAGAAGATATACTTACAAAAATTGCAGAAGCATTTCAAATAGGAAAAAACTATCGCGAAACAGAAACATCAAAAATATGTAGCCTTTTTACTTTAGATTTTGCGAGATTAAGACGAACCTTGGTGGAAAATGGATTTTT
>NZ_JBHIRG010000021.1:0-21451 GCF_042196965.1 Bartonella sp. AA83SXKL | reverse complement strand
TTATTTACGCGTCCCTCACTGTAAAAAATATATGGAAAATCAATAAATTATTTTGGATAAAAAAGAGCATGGTGCCCAAAAGAGGACTCGAACCTCCACGCCTTACGGCACAGGTACCTGAAACCTGCGCGTCTACCAATTCCGCCATCTGGGCTTATAAAATTCATCTAAGCGCATGAAGCAACTCTGTCAATAAAATTATAGAATTTATTTTTTCAGCTTAAAACGATAGCATTGAACTTTTAAGGGAGATCATGATTTTAGAAGTTTAAGGTGTGAGGACTGTCTTTGATAAAATTGTTGAATCCGGATTAAATGTGTAAATAATAGGAATGCCGGTCGCTAATTCTTGAGATATAATTTCCTCACCGGAGAGACCTTCAAGCGCCATAATAAGAGCACGAAGAGAATTTCCATGTGCTGCGATCAAAACAGTTTGGGAGCGCAAAATATAAGGCTGGATATGGTAAAGATAATAAGGCCAGATGCGCGCACCGGTATCGCGTAGGCTTTCTCCATTCGGCGGCGCAATCGTATAGGAGCGGCGCCACATTTGCACTTGCTCCTGCCCCCATTGTTGGCGTACTTCATCTTTATTTAAACCAGAAAGATCACCATAATTACGTTCATTTAATGCGGGATTTTTTATCACTTCTAAATCTGATTGTCCCATTTGCTCTAAAATGTGCTGAGCGGTTTTTTGAGCTCGCTGTAAGGCAGATGTATAAGCGATATCAAACCTAAAACCATATTCTTTCAGTTTTTTTCCTGCTGCTATCGCTTCTGCATGACCTTTTTCTGTTAAATCGGGATCTTTCCAACCGGTAAAAAGGTTTTTGAGATTCCATTCACTTTGTCCATGACGAATTAGTGTAAGTATGCGTCCCATTATAAATTGCCTCTATTCTATTGATTGTTTAAAATTTATCGTTCAATCCCAAAACATCGAACATTGAATAAAGACCGCTTTCATGATTTTGTGCCCATAAAGCTGCTTTTAATGCGCCATTGGCAAAGATAGAGCGTTCTTGCGCTGTGTGTGAAAGAACAATGCGCTCATTGGGACCAGCAAAAATGACACTGTGTTCTCCAACAACTGTCCCACCACGTGAACAAGAAAAGCCAATGGTGCCTTTTTTGCGTTTACCTATATGACCATTGCGTTCGTTGACACGCACATTTTTAAGCATAACATTGCGCCCTTCAGCTGCTGCTTGGCCAAGAAGAAGGGCTGTTCCAGAAGGAGCATCAACTTTGTTAGCGTGATGCATTTCATAAACTTCGATATCAAAATCATCGGCTTCTAATGCTTTAGCGGCTTTCTTTACAAGGTTGGCTAAAAGATTTATTCCAAGGCTCATATTCCCGGATTTGACAATAGTTGTATATTTCGCAAAATCTGCAATTTTTTCTTCTTCTGTTTTGCTAAATCCTGTGGTGCCAATAATATGGACAAGGCTTTTTTGAGCAGCGTAGTTAGCATAAAGAATACTGGCTTCTGGTTGTGAAAAATCTAAAATACCTTCTGTATTAGAAAAGGCATTTTCGGGATTGTCAGTGATACTAATCCCAAGAGAATCTGAACCAATTAATGCACTGGCATCTTTTCCTACAAACGGTGAGCCTTTACGTACAAGAACAGCACAAAGCTCTACATCTTTCCTCTGCTGGATTGCTGTAATGAGTTCACGTCCCATTCTTCCATTTGCACCAACAACTGTAAGGCGCATTTTTATCTCCTTATGATACTTTACTGTGCAGTATAGGCAAATTCTTGCCTTCTTTCCAATGGTTCTTTTTCTTTATAGAAATTTTTTTCCTGCTTTAATTTATCTTGTTGTGCTGTAAAACACTGTC
The DNA here is from genome assembly GCF_042196965.1 of Bartonella sp. AA83SXKL. NCBI lineage: Bacteria > Pseudomonadati > Pseudomonadota > Alphaproteobacteria > Hyphomicrobiales > Bartonellaceae > Bartonella > Bartonella sp. AA83SXKL. Next base: position 19,594 of record NZ_JBHIRG010000021.1, on the reverse strand, counting down.
GTTTAGAGCAAGTGATATAAGATCTACAAATTTAAATAGAGATGTTTTTCGTTAGAGTGTGTGATAAATATTCTTAAGTAAGGTTTGCTTATAAAACCTAATGAAGATTGTGTATTACTTTACGCTTTTGTTTCTTTCGTTCTTTAAAGGGGAGCGTTCTTCATGCAAAATAAGATCTTCCAAACAAAATAGACCTATATTGTCAATTCATGCGCTTTTCTTAAAGAAATATATTTATCAATTCTTCTAAACTTATTTTATGATAGTGCTCGTGAGTGGTATCACGAGAGAGTATCCATGAATAATATAAAATCTATTTTGCGCCACTATCTTTATGCTTCATGAATAGAGCAAATCAGCATTATCATACGTTTTGTTAGCCTTTAATGTTTTAACAATTCTTGGTACTTAGTCATTTTCACTCATCAATTCCATTTGTGACGCATAAGAAAACGATTATTTATCATTGTATATCAATATGTTATACATAAATAAAATCACGTAAAAAGGAGTAAAAACAAGGGGCTAACAAGAAGTTGGATTGTTTACACACGAGAGTTGGCCGGATTCTTCATCTTTTAGGAAAGTCAGTTGAAAAAATTGTTATGTTGTAAAAAACGCATGATGAGGCTTTGTTTATTATAGAGAAAATAGGATATATATTATGCAATGCGTTTTTTCATATATTGGGAAGAATGGAGTATAACATGCGTTAAGTATTGTTATTTTATTTGCCTAGCTTCCAATGATGCTACAGTTCTTGTATTTAAAGAGAGTCTTTAAAATCCTTTCTTAAGTATTTTTTATCCCTGTGCTGATCTTTTTTGTGACACGATAAGAAAGTGATTTTTGTGATTCAATTATAATGGGTTTTATTCTCTGTTTAATGCGATCATAAATCAATGTATTATTATATTGTTTATACGCATGCATAAAAATTCATAAACCTATAAATATCCTTTAGATAGAATATCACTTTTATTTTTGTTTGTGAGAGAAGGCTAGAAATCAAGATCTGCATAGTGAGCACTTGCAACAATTCCGCGGACGCGATCTGTTAAAAGAGAACGAAAAGAAGGGCGTGATTTAATTCTCATATACCAGTCTTTGGCAGCAGGAGATTGTTCCCAGTCAATTTCCCCTAGAAAGTCAAGTACAGAAATAGAGGCTGCTGCTGCTAGATCTGCATAGGACAAGGCAGAACCGACTAAGCTATCGCGAGAGGCGCAGAGCCAATTGAGATAGTTCATATGTGGTAAAATATTAGCACGTGCATTGCGTAAAATTTGTGAATTAGGAGCACCACCGCCAATGGCAAGTGGCATTTCACGTTTATGGATTCGTTCTCGTACGATATGGCGCGTTGCTTCATTTTCGAATTTATTTAAGAACCAGTCATTGAGACGGCGTACTTCCGCACGATCTAAAGGATTTTCCGGAAAGAGCTTATTTTCTTGTCGTAAACTTCCATGTGTTTCGTCTAAATATTCGCAGATAACAAGAGGACCTGATAATGGAACCTCGTGTTCATCGAGAAAAACAGGAACATGACCAGCGGGATTGAGGGCTAGAAATTCGTGTCTTCTTGCCCATTCATATTCTTCAATCAGTTGAATAGTTACACCATATTCCCCAAGAATGAGGCGTATGAAGCGCGAGGCAGCGGATAGGGGAGAGTGAAAAAGTGTCAGCATAATTTACACTATCAAATAGAGTTGAAGAGAATTCTTTCAAGTAATCATTTTTATAAAGATGCTTGACTAGAAGTACAAGATCATTAGTAGCTGCTAGTAATTATAATTAATAAATTGTTAATGACTAGGAATTGTTCTCTTATGCGATGGTTTGCAAAATGGCAGCACGTAATTCCTCTAAACCGATAGCTTTTTCTGAAGAGGTTACAAGAAGCTCAGGATAAGCTGCTGAGCGTTTAAGAAGCTTTGTTTGTGTGCTCATAATTAATTTTTCCAAGGCATTTGATTTGATTTTATCGCTTTTTGTCAAAACAATGTGATAAGAAACAGCTGCTTTATCAAGGAGAGCAAGAACATCTTCATCATTATTTTTAATTCCGTGCCGTGAATCAATCAAGATATATACACGTTTTAACGTTGTGCGCCCCCGTAAATAGCTAAAAATCAAATTTGTCCACGCATCAACAAGATTTTTAGGAGCAGCAGCAAAACCATAACCAGGCATATCTACTAATGCTAGAGGGGGAAGGTCTCCTAGTTGCCCACTGAATCCATCGGGGACAAAATAATTAAGCTCTTGAGTCCGTCCTGGTGTATTTGAGGTACGTGCTAAGCTTTTTTGTTGGACGAGTGCGTTGATTAAAGATGATTTTCCAACGTTGGAACGTCCTGCAAATGCAATTTCCGGTGGTCCTTCGGGGGGGAGAAAGCGTATTGCTGGTACACCACGAATAAAAATCCAATTACGAGAAAAAATTCCAGAAAGGGAAGAATCTCTTGTCATTCATGCACTTCTTTTTTTGGTGATCTTCTCCAGATGGCTTTCAGATTATCAAAAAGCTCAATTTTAACTCCTTGGCGCTTCATCATGATACCTTGCTGAATAATTGATAATATATTATTCCATGCCCAATAGATGACGAGACCAACAGGGAAAGAGGCGAGCATAAAAGTAAAGACAACAGGCATCCATGTGAATATCATCGCTTGGGTTTGGTCTTGAGGAGCAGGATTCATACGCATTTGTAAAAACATCGTTATTCCCATAATCAAAGGCCATGCACCAATCAGAAGAAATGTTGGCGTTGTATATGGCAAGAGACCAAACAAGTTAAAAAGAGAAGTTGGATCGGGTGCCGCTAAATCTTTAATCCAGCCAAAGAAAGGGGCATGGCGCATTTCAATGGTGATATAGAGAACTTTATAAAGAGCAAAGAATATTGGGAATTGAACCAACATTGGCCAACAACCAGCAAGGGGATTAATTTTTTCGGTTTTATATAGTTCTATTATTGCTTGTTGTTGCTTGGTTCTATCATCGGGATATTTTTCTTTTATTTCTAGCAACCGCGGTTGTAAAAGCTTCATGCGTGCCATAGATTTATAAGATTTATTGGCTAGAGGAAAAAGAAGAGTTTTTAAGAGCACCGTGACAAGAAGGATGGCGATACCAAAATTTCCTGTTTGTTTATAAAGAACATCAATGAGAGAAAACATTGGTTTGGTGATGAAATCAAACCAACCCCAGTCAATTAAAAGAGCAAACTTTTTGATTTTTAGATCATTTTGATAGTTATTAATAATTTCAACTTGTTTTGCACCAGCAAAAAGCCGATTTGTAATAGTTTTTGTTTCATTTGGAGCAATCGTTAAAAGCGATCCTAGCAAGTCAGACTGATAATGCGTTTGCAAACGATCAAAATAAATAAAACGGCTTGTATATTCTTTATTTTGCGGGGGAATAACTGCTACAGCCCAATATTTATCGGTAATACCAATCCAACCTCCTGTTACTTTGGAGAAAGTCATACTTTTCTGCCCATTATCAGGATTCGGGTCAAGCTCTGCTAAGGTTTTATATTTTTCAGTTTTGAGCGAATCTCCTGCAATACCTATCATACCTTCATGAAGTAAATAGGTTGCATTTGTATGTTCTGGTGGTGCTGCACGTGCAACGCGGGCATAGGATGAGAGATATATTGGTTGATCACTTTCATTGCTGATAGAATCTTCAATGGTAAACATGAAATGATCATCAACAGAAAGAATACGCCGGAAGATCTGTCCTTGTCCATTATTATAAATTAAAGTGATGGGTGTTGAAGGAGTCAGGATTGTATTGTTTCCCTCTATTTGCCATTGTGTATCCGATTGTGGCAAAGCTTTTGCTGGTAAAGATGCACTTGCAAAACCAAATTCAGCAAGGTAAGTCGTTTTGAAACCCTTAGGATTCAGCAAATCGATTTCCGGTGATTTTTTATCGACTGTTAAACGATATTTTTTGAGGTGAAGATCATCAAATTGTGCACCAACAAGATTAATAGAGCCTTCCAGTTCATTGGTTTTGATCGCAATACGCTTTGTTTTGGCCAATACAGCTTTCCGGATTTCAGGTGTCATTGGCTGTTCGATGATAGATGTTGCTTGATGCGTTGAGGTATCGTCAGAAAAATTCGTCGTGGTAGTAGAAAGGGTTGATTGTTGTTTTGACAATTGCTGTGCGATGACTTGTTGTTTTTGTAACTTTGCTTGTTTGGGAGCAACATGAAGAAATTGCCATGCGATGAGCACTACGAAAGATAAGCCAATAGCGATAAAGAAATTGCGGTTATATTCCATCCGTACACCCTTGTTGTTGTTGCTGATGTTTTATTTTTGGTTCTATTCGCCGATTTAATTCACTAATTAAGGATGTAAAAGGCGCATGTAACGCATCACGATATGCTACAATGACATAGTCTGTTCCTGCTTCCATGTGGTTTGTTACACCAACTCTTACGGCTTCACGCAAGCGCCTTTTGATACGATTACGTTTCACAGCATTACCGTTTTTACGAGTAACAGTGAATCCTACACGTGCAACAAGAGAATCTTTTCTTTCTGTTGTTTGTTCACGAGATTTAACTTCGAGCAAAAATAAAGGACCACGCCGCTTTTCTCCTGTACGGACAGCCAAAAAGTCTGCTCTTTTGCGAATACGACAGGGATGTTTTTTCTTCATAAAAGAACATTTCGCAATTTCACTAAATGCCTGCAAGCAGGCATTAGAGGTTCATAACAAAAGTTTCACAACAAAGAAATGGTGAGCAATCCTCAACGGTTGTGAAAATTTAAATGGTTAAGCAGAGAGCCGCTTACGTCCACGAGCACGTCTTGCAGCAATAACTTTACGTCCTCCAGCTGTAGCCATGCGTGCACGAAACCCATGGCGGCGTTTACGGACAAGTTTAGAGGGTTGGTAAGTACGTTTCATTTATTTAAATACCGCGGAGTGCGGCCCTTCTTAATCTTCGTTTTATGAGCAGTTATGCGCGAGATGAACGATTTTATCATATCATACGGCTGTTAACCCATAAGGAAAAATATAAAAAAAGTCAATCTTAGATTGTTTTTCTGGCTCTTGAAAGAATACAAAACACCTTATAATTGTCTGTGATACTTTTTTTTACGATACTGTAAGAGTGTCAGAAATAACGATTGAGTCTATAGAAAATAAATGACTAGGGACTTAAAGAATTAAAGAAGATGTGACTGATTATTGTATACTCAATTTAAAGTATCCTTTAATATTAAAAAATTTTTTCAGTTTTTGTTTTTACAAAATTTTTATCAGAACATTCATTAAAGTGGTTGTAGACAAACACGATTGATAGGATTTTATAGCAGATTTTATGTTTGAGATTCTTTATTTAAGGATGGTTTCATATTTTTAAAGAGGAAAGATATAAGTAATTTATACTTTATAATTTTGAGTAAAGTAGAAAATTATCAGGTGATGAACCTGTAAGTATTTTTCGTTCTTATGCTTATATTTGCTGGTATTTTTATAGAGAGGAAAGAACGTGGATTCTATTACAAGTGAGGCTGTCCGCAACGTATTACGTAAAATCAAAGGACCAGATCTTGAAAGTGATATTGTGTCGTTGGGGCTTCTTTCTGAAATATTGATTGCTGATGGTAAGGTTTTTTTTTCCATTACAGTTCCTGATGGAGGTGTGCAAGAATGGGAATCATTGCGTCGTTCTGCTGAAAAGATGGTATGTGCTTTGGAGGGAGTGGAATCTGTTGTTGTCACACTTACAGCAGAAAAAACAACAAAGGCAGCACCTAGACGGAGAGCAAATCTCTTACCGATCAAAATGCCCATAGAAGGTGTGCAGCATGTGATTGCTGTTGCTTCTGGAAAAGGAGGGGTCGGAAAATCGACGATGGCAATAAATATCGCCTTAGCTTTACAAGATTCTGGTTTCAAGACGGGGGTGATGGATGCTGATATTTATGGTCCATCTTTGCCGCGTTTGACAGGACTTGTTAATCAAAAACCACAGCTCATTGGAGAAAAAAAAATTCAACCTCTTGAAAAATTCGGACTTAAATTGATGTCGATGGGATTTTTGGTTGAGGAAGAAAAGCCGGTAGTATGGCGTGGTCCTATGGTTATGGCAGCGGTAACGCAATTGTTACGAGACGTTTTATGGGGACCTCTGGACGTTTTAGTCGTTGATATGCCGCCCGGTACAGGGGATGCACAACTAACGCTTGCACAACAGGTACAATTAACAGGTGCGTTGGTTGTCTCTACGCCCCAAGACCTTGCTTTAGTGGATGCGCGTAAAGCAATAGAAATGTTCATGAAAGTCAATGTTCCTATTTTAGGAATCATTGAGAATATGAGTTATTTTATCGCTCCTGATACGGGAAAACGCTATGATATTTTTGGCTATGGTGGTGCACGGGCAGAAGCGGAACGTCGAGAAGTCCCTTTCTTAGCGGAAATACCGCTTGATGCAGCTTTACGATTTTCTTCAGATGAGGGGATCCCTATTTTTGTTGCTAAGCCTAGTGAAGAGCATACTAAACTGTATCGTAAAATTGTTGATCAAATAAAAAATCAACTTTTTTAAATGGATGTTTGTTTAAGAGAGTTTATTAAAACACAATTATGGAAGACGTAAAAATAGTTGCTTCTTTGTAAGGGGAAGTTTTAATGTGTGAGTGGAGTATATAGGTTAAATAAACAAAAAATTATTCATACGTTTGGGTAACCTGAAGGGGACCCAAATTAGAAGAGATAGAGCCATGAGGTAGAAAAAAATATTGGACTTGAGGCAAAAAGAAGAAGACCGAAAATAAAAATATTTTAGAAAAATTGTAAAAGGTTGTAAAAAATATTTTAAAAATCATTTTTTGATACGAGTTTTCTTGATATAAATCTCAACATTTCTTTTTAGAAGCATTCATTTTTTGCAAAGTAGCCTCAAGAGCTGTTGTTAAAGCATTCCTTCCCCCTTGATGAGAAAAGTAATTTGTCAAAAATTCATTTGTTCCACCCTTTGTTGAAAACTCTTTTTCAAGCAGTGCAAAATCGAGAGATACAGAACGATCCGTTGCTATAGTTTTACGCATTTCATCTGTAAGATTTCCAAACATCATGGTAAGGAATTCTGCTGATTGCTGTTTTTTTAACCCTTGTGTTATAAACCATTGATGGGCAGTTTCTATAAAATTAAAATATACTCCCATAAGTGAACCAGCTGTCATAAAAAGATTAAACTGCTCTTCCTTATCCAGCACCAATGTGCCCCCCAATGCATCAAATAAAGTGCGTAAAAAGGGATGATTGGGATAGATTGGTGTCAAATTTTTGCATTCTGCAACAAAAGGTAATGGAACAGCACGATAAACTTTATGATTAATCCACTTTTCTATTTCTGCTGCTTTTGCCATAGCAAGTACGGAAATAACCAGCTGTTCTGGACGAAAACGAAGAGAGCACAAAACGTCTTCTGCAATTTGGTTGGGCAAGCAAAGAAAAACACAATCACTAACATCGAGCAACGCTTGGTTATTTTCAGCAATCATAACTTTATCATAAGTGCGTGAAAGGCGCTTTGCTGTTTGTGCATTGCGAGGCGAAACAATAATGGAAGAAACATCAAAGTTGCTTTTCATTAAGCCATTCACCATTGAAGCACTGATTGTACCCGTTCCCAAAAAGCCAAGTCTCATTATCTATTTCTCAGTTTCATATTTTAAAAGGAATTTCAATCAACATTTCAGGTGTTTTAACTAACATAAACGCTAATTGAAGAAGCAACACATAACATAGCAAAAATAATCAAGCCCAAATAGATTTTAGGCTTGTCAAAGAGAACGGCAAAAGCAGAAAACCAACCAACAACAGCTGCGGCTAATGCAAATAAAAACCCCGGTTTATTCATAAGCACAATATGCATTGCCATTAAGCCACCAATAATTAGCGCTCCAAAAACAATGAGCAAACCTGTTGCAAACTTTTCATAATCATCCATATTTCGCTCCTTATAGCGCTTAATTATTACACACTTTTTAACGCATATGCACATAAAAACGAAATGTTTTTTATTGAATATGGTTAAAACGGGGGGGGCCGTTTATTGATTAGATGTAAAAAATGCAGGGATATGCTGTGGCCAACGCCAAGGTAAAATTGCAATTAAATCAAAGCGTACAGACAAAAGGGCATAATCTTTTTGCCGTGCGAGCCAAATATCGGCAGCTGCCTCAATTCGCTTTTCATTCATTCGGGAAACCGCTTCCATTGCTTCAGCCAACGTTGAACGTGCTTTAACTTCAACGATTAACACAAGATTTCCGCGTCGTGCAATTAAATCAATTTCTCCACATTTTGTTTTAAAACGCCTTTCGGCAATGTGAAACCCTTTGCAACGTAGCCACCAAGCTGCCAATTTTTCTGCACGAACCCCTCGATAAAAAGACTTTTGTCTGCGTTTTTTTTGTATCATTTTACGCATTTTTTAAAAAGATTAATCGCTGAAAAAGTTCCTGCTTTTTAAAACCGGTTTTTTTTGCAACAAAAGCTGCCGCTTGAGCAGCAGAATGTGTCCGTGCGCGTTCTAATAGCATTTCATCAATTTCTTGATCACTTATCACATTTAAAGAAGAAGATGATTCTCCAACAAGGACAACAATTTCCCCACGAATATGTGCTTGTTTTCTGTAATTTTCTAACAAATTTCCCAAATTGGAAACATCTACTGTTTCAAACTTTTTTGTTAATTCACGACAAATGGCAGCAGGTCGATCAGCCGAAAAAAGAGTGACCATATCCTGTAAAGTTTCAACAAGACGATGCGGTGATTCATAAAAAATCAAAGTTGCTGGAATCTCTTTTAATTGTTCCAACCGTTTTCGGCGCTGTAGCTTTCGTGCACTCAAAAAACCTGCAAAAAAAAAGCTATCAGTAGGAAGCCCTGTCGGTATAAGAGCGGCTAAAAGAGCGGATGCTCCAGGAATAGGAATAATTTTATGACCAGCTTTACGGGACTCTTCCACCAATCGAAATCCAGGATCAGAAATAAGTGGTGTTCCGGCATCTGAAACAAGTGCTACTGTTTTGTTTTCTGCTAAAGCCGCTAAGAGCTTCGGACCCGCTTTTTGCGCATTATATTCATGATAGAGAAAAGGTTTTTTTTGAATACCGTAACGTTCCAACAAAACACGTGTTACTCGCGTATCCTCACACGCTAAAATATCAATTCCTGCAAGTACTTGCAAAGCACGAAGCGTAATATCTGCAAGATTTCCGATAGGTGTTGCCACAAGATAAAGCCCTGATTCTATAACGGGTGCAGAATAAGCATGCGCACCTATAAAATATGCTTTTTCACACATGCTCTTTTCTTTTCATTAAATTCTCCTCACCACAAGATTTTTATCCATACTCATAAGCCATTTTGGCTCATTTTTTACCAGCACATTTTTTATCATTACAAAGGCTTACCTTACTCGAATAATCAATTACACTACAATAAGATAATTTCATATTTAACGTCTTAATTTAACATTATTATCTATTTTGATCCGCGTTATTTTTTCCAGTAAAACAAATTCCAAATGTAACCAATATTCTATCAGCCCCATGATTTTCTATAAAGTTTTTCCTTCGAGAACCAAAAAACAATTTTGCGCATGTTATCATCTCATGCTTGTTTGTGCTCTTTTAAAAGCTAAGCTTTTTAGATTATTTCCATAACGCCGATTTTTCAAATATTCTATTGATATCCAAAATATTTTTCTGAGCAAATGTAAATAACTCCTTTTGAAACACATACAGTTAACTGGCAGCTGACTGTATTGTTATTAATCAAATATAAGCTCTTATCAGAAAAATACTTTATTTTTTCATATTCTCTACAGCTTTAACAGTATACAGTATAATGAGTACCTTAGAAAAGTTTAAGGCTAAATTTTATCTTAAAGATTTGATTTATAATGGAGAATTTATTATTTTGCTTATTGATTAGGAGCTTTAAATATCGTAAAATTATCTTAGTTCTTCTTATAGTCAATTAATCAAAATCATTTTCGTGCATCTTGAAACCTTCTCAAAGCAAAGATTATCGCATCATTGGGGATCGCAGAGAAAATGATGCTATTAGCTTGTGCTTTTTATTTCGTAAATATGGAACTGTTCGTTCACAGGAGTGCGTTATACCTTTTTCGGATAGTGTCGCGAAATAATTGTTTGATATGTGTTGAGAGCTATTCTTAAAAATAAGCCCATGACTGAACAACACAAGTTTGCTTTAATTTTGGATACCTTATTTTTTCTGAAGGATATGCTCCCATAAAAAAACGTAAGTAATAAAAGCGGGGACAATACGTTATCTCTTCTTTTTAGAGGATATTGTGATGCTTTTGAAAGTTTTAAAACCGAATGGACAGATGATAGTAAAGAGAAAAATAGTTTTTTTTCCTTTCAGATTTCATATTCTTGCTAAATGAAGCTGTATTTTCGTTTCAGAGATTACTCAAATAGAATATGCAATATTTTTGCTCTAGCTACAAAAGCTGGAACGGCGTGCAGAGCTTTCATTCACCTTAATCTTTCTTTTAAATATACCACTTGTGTTCAATTTGGATGTTGATTTACAAGCAATAGCGAAAGCACAAGCTTTAAAAAAACAACTCTATAAAACGCGTCATAGAGTGGTCATGAAAGCTATTTTGTTTTTTATCAGGTGTTTTGCTAATAGCGATAGTCTCCATGGCTTGGCATCTGCTTATTCTTACGGTATTTGTACACATTCATTACAGTATATTGGTAAAGGTTAGATGCAAGGCGATTATCCTTGATGCAAAAATAAAAGGTTAATGTGAGATTAAAGATTTTTTCGTGTCATTATCAGTAGAAACATTATAAAGGGCTTGAACAAGCATGCTCTTTATCTCTTTATCTCACAATGTTTTTTCTACATTCATTCGTGGTTTTTCTTGAGTGAGCATTACTTGGCAAGTGTAGGAGAAAAAATAAACTTGAATTGTACCTCCGTAGGTTTTGCTCTTGGCTAGTTAAAACGATTGATGTTTCTTATGAGAGGGCTAAAAGCATTTTGGATCATATGGGAGAGGGGGTAAAGTAGAACAGGCTTATTTTCCTTCAGGTTTTCGAGAACCGCGGCTGTTCCTTTATCGCAGAATTGTCATGAATATATTCATTATTGTTTTGTCATTTAAATAAAAAAATTTTGATAAAAATATGTTATGTTTTTCTATTGAAAAAAGTCATGCGGTAGGGAGAGTATTTTATATGAGAATAGAGTTCTTTTTACATTGTGAAAGAACGTATGCAGGAAGATAATTGATAGATTTCTGATCTGAGGGAAATATTTTTATCCATTGCGTTTTGTATATTTCAATTTTAGGAGAATGAACGATGATTATACATTGGAAAATTACATATTGGGATAGAAGGGGCCCTCATTGCCTTGCGGACAGATCCAAGTGATATTTTGGTTTGGGTCTTTGATGTCACACGTTTTACAATGTATACAATTTGAAGCGTTGATCACATAAGTCAGATGATCATTATACTCTAGCCACTCGTAGACAGCGGCGGGGCAATAGTTTGTGGAAGGTCCTCCGTAGATTGCATATTCAGAGTCCTTTTGCTTTTTTAATGAGGCTATTTTTAAATGGCAAGGTTGATTTTCTTCATGATGCGTATTGGAAAGGGCAACACTTGAAAGGCGATCAAAGGTTATAACGCCATCTGGTTTTGGGTAAGCAATGGGTTGAAATTTTTCTGCTGATTCAAGGCATGCATAATCTTCCTTTCCATGGGAGAGTGTTTTAAATAAGGAAAATCCGAACAGTTGTTGCCACCACATATCAAAACCGGCAAGTTTAATTCCATATTTTGTCCCATATTTTGCCCAGAGCGGTTTGGCATTTCGCACTTTATAAAGATCTTTGCCAATGAGCCCTTTTCGCCATTGTTCTTCGATTTCTTTAACCTCATCATGGGCACGCCCTTGTGCAAGAGCGGTAGCGATTTTATCGGCAGCTAATATGCCAGATAAGATGGCATTGTGTGATCCTTTGATACGAGGAACATTGACAAATCCAGCAGAGCAGCCAATAAGTGCCCCACCAGGAAAGGTGAGTTTTGGTACAGATTGCCAACCTCCTTCGCTGATAACACGTGCACCATAGGAAAGACGCTTTGCACCTTTAAAGATTTTATAGAGTTTTGGATGTGTTTTAAAACGTTGAAATTCTTCAAAGGGAGAAAGATAAGGATTTTTATAATCTAAGTGCACAACAAAACCGACAGAAATGATATTGTTTTCTTGGTGATAAATAAAGCCACCGCCACCGGTATTATTGTCTAAGGGCCAACCCGTGAAATGTTGCACTAAACCGCGTTGGTGTTTGTTGGGATCAATTTCCCAGAGCTCTTTGAGACCAAGACCAAATTTTTGTGGTTCACGATTTTTGCTAAGGTTGAAATGTTGTATCAGTTGTTTTGCAATTGAGCCGCGTGCTCCTTCCGCAATTAAAGTATATTTTGCCAATAAAGCCATACCAGGCATATAATTTTTTCCAGGAGTTCCATCTTTGTTAAGCCCCATATCTCCGGTGAGAACACCAATAATAGCTCCGTTATCTTTTTGGATGATGGGTTCTGTTGCTGCGAAACCAGGATAGATTTCAACACCCAATGCTTCAGCTTTTTTGCTTAACCAGCGGCAAACGTTTCCAAGCGAAACGATATAACACCCGTCATTTGATAAGATTTTGGGATGCAGAATATTAGGAAATATTGTAGCCTTTTGAGGCTTTAGAAAAAAAAATTGGTCACGGGTAACAGGGGTCGTGAAGGGATGATCATTGTCATTTCGCCATTCTGATAAGAGTGTATCGATACCAATGGGGTCAACAACTGCGCCAGAGAGAATATGTGCACCAACTTCGGTCCCTTTTTCAACAATTGTGACAGAAAGCTCAGGATTAATTTGTTTAAAACGAATTGCGGCAGAAAGCCCTGCAGGTCCTGCTCCGACAATGACTATGTCAAACTCCATACTTTCACGTTGGTCATGCAGAGGTGCTTTCATGGCTTATAAAGCTTTCTCCAATTCTGGAATAATTTGGTGGAGATCACCTACAAGGGTGTAATCGGCAATTTGCATGATGGGAGCTTCTTCATCTTTATTAATGGCAACAATAATTTGTGCATCCATTATACCGGCTAAATGCTGGATTGCACCGGAAATGCCAACGGCGATATAGAGTTCAGGGGCAACGACTTTTCCTGTTTGTCCAATTTGCCAATCATTGGGAGCATAGCCTGCATCCACTGCTGCGCGGCTGGCACCTAAAGCAGCATTTAATTTGTTTGCAAGAGGAAGAAGCAGGGACATAAATTTCTCTTGAGAACCAAGACCACGCCCGCCTGATATAATAACACGTGCTGAGGTGAGATCAGGACGATCACTTTTGTTTGTCTCTGCTTTTACGAAAGAAGAAAGATTTGGATTGGGAGCTGGTGTTATTGTTTTAATGGGAGCAGAATTATTTTGGGAAGGCGTTGGGGTGAAAGAAGCGGTGCGAACTGTTATAATCTTTTTATAATCATTGGTGCGTACAGTTTCAAATGCATTGCCTGCATAAATTGGTCGTTTGAAGGTATTGGGTGAAAGAATGGCGGTAATATCTGAAATTTGCATAAGATCAAGAAGAGCTGCTACACGCGGCATCACATTTTTCCCAGTACTGCTGGATGCTGCCATGATCACATCATAATCCTTTGCTAACATGAGAATTGTATCTGCCATAGGCTCGGCAAGTTGATGGGCTAAATAGTCTGCTTTTGCAATAAGAACTTGCCGCACACCATTAAGTTTAGCACTATTTTCCGCTATCGTTTGAATTTTTTCTCCGCAAACCAGAATATCGATATCATTACTGAGTACGCGTGCAGCGGTGAGTACTTTTGCTGTTTCTTCTGTATTATGATCGGCCAATAAAAGAATTGCCATAAGTTTTTGCCCTTTTATGTGAGTGTTGCTTTTACTCTAGTGGTGAGAATATTAAATGCAGTTCTTCTGTTTTAAGGCTCTGACAAGTTCTACTACATTTGCCACTTTTATACCGGATTGACGGGGTTTTGGCTCTTCAACGCTTAAAATTGTTAAGCGTGCTTTCGTATCGACGCCAAGATCAGTAAGAGATTTTTGTTCAATATTTTTCTTTTTTGCTTTCATGATATTGGGGAGAGAGGTGTAACGCGGTTCATTGAGCCGTAGATCGGCGGTCATAACCATGGGAAGGGGAAGACAAAGGGTTTGTGTTCCATTATCAACTTCACGAGTAACTGTAGCATGCCCATTTTCTATGTTAAGATGTGAGGAAAAAGTTGCTTGTCCCCACCCAAGAAGAGCAGCGAGCATTTGTCCTGTTTGGTTGCTATCGTCATCAATTGCTTGTTTTCCTAAAAAGACCATGTCGGGTTTTTCTTCATCAACAATGGTTTTGAGAATCTTAGCAATTGCTAAGGGTTCAAGTGTTTGATCCGTTGTGACAAGAAGTGCGCGATCAGCTCCCATTGCAAGTCCTGTTCGTAGAGTTTCTTGAGCTGCTTCTGGGCCAATTGAAACAAGAAGAACTTCTGAAATTTTACCGGATTCTTTTTGGCGAATGGCCTCCTCCACGGCTATCTCATCAAAAGGATTCATAGACATTTTTACGTGAGACAGATCAACGCCTGTACTATCGGGTTTGACGCGTATCTTGATGTTATAATCAACAACACGTTTGACAGCGACAATTATCTTCATAATGATCCTCTTTGTTTGTATGTTACAAGTTTATAGCAATACTCATAAGAAACCAAATTGTTTAGAATGAAGTCTCAATTTATAACTTGTGTTCTCTTTCGTATAAGCTTTTTTATGTTTACTTGTACTTTCTCGTCGTCATTTTCAATCTTCATATTTTTGCATTGCCATAATTGCCTTATTTGCTTGAATAAAAAGTAAAAAATCAATCTGTCTTGTGAGAATATTCTTTTTTAGCTTCTTATGCTTTGTTTATGATGGTGCAATAGGTCCTTTATGCAATGAAAAATTAAGTGAAAAAGATAAAAATGGGGGGAATGATTTTGCTCTTCAAATCTTGAAGACAGAAAAATCAAAGATCTTTCTTTCAAATATTTTGGATAAAAATTGGGGAAAATATTTCTAATACAAAAGTTTTTGGGAGTTCTTAAAGCTCTATTTACTAAAATAGAGCACACTTTCTCATCATTTGTTGCGATTCTTTTCAAAAAGGTTAATGAGGGGTAGGCGTTTGTGAATACGAAGGGTCATACGATCGACCAGGCGACCAAACAGGTTAGGAACGATAAAGTCTTTTCTTTTGTTGAACAGAAAGAGAGAATGGATACTTCTGTAGAAGTAACGATGTCGGATATTGCTCAAAAATTACGCACCGTTTATGCGCAAATGCAAATGAAGCATTCGCCCCGTTCTTTAATGCAGCAGAGTTCTGTAGAAGAGCATTTTAAATCTTACTTAGATGATATTAGTCGGGCCATTTTGGCTGAACATTATATACGTCGTCAAAGAGAAAAAAAGCTTTTCCAGTTTTTAGAGCAGATTAAAACAATTGTTCAAAGTTTGCAGAGTGAAAAAAAAAGCTTAGAAGAAGCAGCGGTAACACGACGGGTGTCTCGTTCAAAATCACCTGATTCTGTTGTACAAAAACTTGCTCACATGGAATGTGAGGGAAATCAAGAACACTTATTACTTCAAAAGGTGCAAAATTTTTCGAAAGAAAACAGCATAATTTCACTCCAAACAAATGTTGAAAATACGTTGCAGCAAGAAAATAGAAGCCCTTTGCCCAGTGATGCTCTGAAATCTTCTTTTAAAAAGGCTGAGGGAGTAGTGAAGCATGCTGTGATAGAAGAAAAGGGGATGATGGGTGCTCAGGCATCTAATCATTGTATTGAGAATGATTTTTCTTCTTTAAGGATGCAGTCTCGGGAACATGTCTCGTTTTTATCTTATTTGGTAAAAAAAGGTATTCTTTGTTTTTTAACCGTTGCATTTGTGGTAGCGATAACGTTATGTTTTTATAGCTTTTTAAAAGGAGCTCGTTTTTTTTATTTTTTATGATGTTGATGTTAATATATGTGAAATGTATTGCGCATTCGTGTTTGTGCGGAAGCTATAGAAACTAAAATTATCCTTTAAACACGCAACAGAGATTATTGGAAAAGAGGATAATTGGAGAAGGATTCTCTAATTGTTAAAAAAACCTCAAATTATCTTGAAGGTTCTGTAAGTGAGTATTTATTTACCAATTGCTGAAATGTCACTCAATATGCTGATCTTGATTGGTATGGGAGTCGTTGCTGGTTTTTTTTCAGGCCTTTTTGGAATCGGTGGTGGGTTTCTCATCACGCCGTTATTGATTTTTTATAATATTCCTCCTGCTATTGCTGTTGGAACAGGTGCCAACCAGATGATTGCGTCATCTGTAACAGGAGCAATTACACATTTTAGAAGACGTACACTCGATATTAAACTTGGTATTCTTTTGGCGCTTGGAGGAGGGATTGGTTCTTTGATCGGGATTCAGGTTTTCTCTGTTTTGAAAAAGTTAGGTCAATTAGACTTAATGATTTCGCTTCTTTATGTGATTCTTCTTGGAAGTGTAGGAAGCTTGATGATCGTTGAAAGTTGGTATGATATGATGCGCAAGCGTAAGGCAGGAAAAGCCAATATTCGTCTTGCTGGTCGACATAACTGGATTCATCGCTTACCCTTAAAAATGCGTTTTCGGACATCTATGATATATGTTAGCATTATTCCAGTTTTAGGGATTGGTCTCATTGTGGGGTTGTTGTCTTCTATTATGGGAATTGGTGGGGGGTTCTTTATGATACCAGCATTGATTTATCTTCTGCGTGTTCCAACCAGTGTGGTGATTGGGACTTCACTTTTTCAGATTACATTTGTGTCTTCTTTCACGACAGTTTTGCAAAGTATGACTAATCAGTCCGTTGATATTGTCTTGGCTTTTTTGTTAATGCTTGGAGGAAGTATTGGTGCGCAATATGGAACACGGGTTGGACGGAAGTTAAAGGCTGAACAATTGCGTATGGCGCTTGCATTTTTAGTGTTGATTGTGTGTATGCGTCTTGCTTTTCAATTATTTATACGCCCTGATAATCTTTTCTCTCTGGATATTCTTATGAGATAAAAATGGGTAGATTGTTTTCTTTATACATCATTGCAGGTTGCTTTTGTTTTATTTCTTTTTCTACATGGTCACATGTTGGGACGCCAGCTACATTCATTGATCAAGTTGACCACGAAACTGTCCAAATTATTGTAACAACGAATACGATTACTGTGGATGCAAATTTTGCTGGTCGTGATCTTTATATTGCTGGTGTTTTGGAAAATATTGATCCATTATATTCTCGACAGAACCGTTACGATATTGTTGTAAGCTTGGAGGGACAAGATCGGACAATGGTGATGCGAGAAAAAAAACGCAATGCCGGTGTATGGGTCAATACAGATTCTCTTATTTTTAAAAAGGTTCCTCTTTTTTACTCTATGGTCACAACACGTGAAATTGGCGATATTACGAGCATTGAAGATTATAAACGCTTAGGGTTAGGATTACTCTATTTGCCATTGCAGACGGATGAACAAGATCAGAAAAAAATACAAACCTTTCGCGATGAACTTATAAAATTGCAAAAAGCTAAAAGCCTTTATTATGAGGAAGTGGGTGGGGTTCGTTTTGGTTCTGACACACTTTTCACAGCGCATTTTCGTTTGCCAGCAAATATCCCAGTTGGACATTATAAAGTTCGCGCTTATCTTTTTCGTGATGGACAGTTTATTGATAGTGCAACAACGACTCTTGAAATTGTTAAAGCACATATCACTTATACAATTTTTTATGCAGCGCACAAGTATCGTTTTTTATATGGTATTGTTGCAGTGATTATTGCTATTACTACAGGATTTTTGTGTCGTTTGATTTTTCGAAAAGATTAACGCAAGGAAAATGTTAAGGCTTTTATTTTTTATGAAAAATTCGTAAGATAAGAAAAATAGGTACAACAACAATAGCTCCCGTCATAGTTATATGAAAGAAATTTGTAAGCGTTATAAATCCTGCTTCCCATAGTGATTGAAAAAAATCTACTATTCTTTGTATGAGGTTTCGAGGTGTCCATCCCAAAAAATTCATTACGATGCCAATGAAGAATGAAAGGATAAGCAATTTTAGACTAACGCGGCTTAATTTTTCTCTAAGAAACGCATGAAAAGAATTTAATAATTTTTTTTTTCGCTTCATTCTAAGATACTTTCGAAGATCGTGTTTTTTATTGTATTATCATAGTACAACGATGTTATTATCATAAAGGAAAAACATTTTTTTATTTTTTCTTACTTTTTTGAGTTTATCACCTTAGTCTGGTTAACGGTGCTGGTTTTTGAAATATACACATGTTTTATTGCATTTTTTGCGATATTTTCATGGCGCTTCTTTTATTAAATGAAGGGATATCCTTTCGTCTCTGAGAATTTGTAGAGAAATTTTATAACGTTTCAGCATTTCTTATCAGAGTGAGAGTTCTAGTATATTGAAGATTTTGTCACGAACTTATTATTGTCGTGTATAGAAATAATATTTCAAGACAGTTTACTTAAAAAAAGACTATCTATTCTAATAAGGGTATGCTTATATAGGTATTATATTTAGATATTTCAACCTTAGTGCATTGAAAAGCTCTTTTTTTCTGAAAAAATGTAAGCAATGAATTGAGTGTTGTTAAAGGAGCAAAGATATTAAAAATACGATGTGGAAAAAAGTTTTGTTATGTGCGGGTGCGTAAAGGAATATCGGGGGAGACCATGCTCCTTTTATTTAGAAATAAAATATAATTTAAAAGCTGTTATTTGGCAGAGGATTATGGAAAAATTCAAAATTCCTCTTGTAGGGGGAGGAGGTCATGTCGGTTGATGGGTGAATTTTCCTGTTTTGTTAAAATGTCAAATTGTTATTAGAGCTCTTTGTTATTAAGGCGCTTAAGCTAACAAGGAAGAGTCTTTTGATAGCATAAAAAGGCGAGAGGAAAGAAGAGACAAGCTTACCCGACAAAAGAGAGAAAATAGTGGTTTTATAGTCTTCAATTGTAGGCGTTATGACATCATGAATAGGTTCTGTTATGGGGGAGCATTCATTGTATGTCAGAGTGTTTGTTGTTGCATGTTTTGGTTTGTCTTGGCTTATAGGTGTGGGTAGAAGTCCGTGGTTGGTAAGTGGTGTTGTTTGAAGGTTTTAATAATACTTTGTTTGAGGCGCTTATGGGTCATCTAACCTTATTATTAAGCATGTGCTTGTTGTGTGGGAAATTTATATAGTAAACTTTAAAAGGAAAAGTCTATGAACTTGAAGAAAAAAATATTACAAAATAGCAGCTCTCTTGTTTCTGCTTTTATAGCTTTGGCGATGGTTGCACAACAAGCTTCAGCAAAAACACCGGCTGATACCCTTGTGATGGCTTGGAATCTTGATGCAAT
>NZ_JBHIRG010000020.1:0-24245 GCF_042196965.1 Bartonella sp. AA83SXKL | reverse complement strand
AGAGCCGCACCGGCTTCTGTCAGCCCTTGGGCTTTATAATCCCAGTCTTTAAATTCAGCCTTAACTGCTTGCCAATCCACTTGCTTGGATAATTCTGGATCATCACGCAGTTGCTTGATCCATGCCATGCCTGGAGAGCGAGACAATTGCTCAAGGGATTTGTCTAAATCACCAGTTGCCTCATACTCAACAACAAAGCCATCACCCGCATCAAGCTTTATGCCACCCTTAGCATCTATGGTGACATGCTCGATGGTCTCCTTAAGGTAACCTTTATCGCTCTCACTCCACCACACAAGGTTTTCATTACGCTGATAAACGTCCTTAAAATCTTGATCCTTGTTGGTCAGAAACTTGATCTTCCCCGTATCTGATGCCAAATGCGTCTGACCACCACTTGATAGCCCTGCCGCATCAAGCGTGAGATCCCCATTTTGCGCATGCATGGAGAGGTTGCCCTCTGTTTCTATCGTGGTTTTGTTTGTAGTAACTTCTGTTGATTGTTGACGAAACTTATTCTTTTGCTTCGATTTGTCGCCTTCTTTGCCCCTCAGATCCAAATCAAAACTGTTAAAATCTTGCTCTGAAACCACGTTGAGAGCGCCACCACTGGTGAAATCTCCATTGCCCTTGGTTTTAAACTTTCCCTCAAGGTTCAGTTCACCACCTGTGACAATGGTCAAATCTCCATCACTGTTGACTTCTGTCAAACGGTGCTCACTGCTTTGGGCGTTATAATGCCCTTTTTCCAATGTCTCCTTATGGTCACTCTCTAGTACTAATGAACCAAATGTAGCAGAACCACCGACAATCACCGTCATCGGACCGCCACTGCTCCATTGGCCACCAGTCATGCTTAAATCGCCAAGGGAGTGAATGTTTAAATCCTGTATAGAAATGATTTGAGCCTGCTGCCCACTCCGATCAACAAAACCATATTCATTCGTGTCACGGATTTTTGCAGTACCATCAATGATTGTCTTCGCATTGAGGGTGATGATATCCCCCAGAATAACCCCTGAAGAGTTGGCTAAAAGATCGCCACTGCTGAGATCTACAGCACCGCTGCCAAGCAAAAAACCACCATCATTAAACAAAGTTTGCGTAGTCGAAACATGCAATGCACCATTACTTGATATGGTGCCACTATTGGTAAGACGGTCCGTCTCTATAGTGACGCTATTGCCTTTCAAACGTGCACTGGCAAGGTTTCCTTGCTGCGTTTTTGCCCCATAAACATCTTGTGCTAAAGAAGTGTTTGGTGCCAAATAAACATGAGGCACCAAGACCTCTTGTCCATCGACAAGGTGGGTCTCAAGCCAGATCATATCATTTTTGATCCCAGCAATTTGCTGAGGCGTTAAGGGCTTGCCTAGCTCTAACTCCAAAGGACCTTGCTGCTCCACAGCATTGTCATAGAGCCTTTGCATTTGAGCATTGGGATCTTCAACATCAAGAAGAGTGCGATTACCTGTCAGCTCAAAGATTTGCTCACCCACCAGACGATATTCAAAATAAGCATCCCCTAATCTTTTAAACACGTTCTCAGGCTTATAATTGCCAATCTTTTTTAAGTAATAGTCCGATCCCAAAAATTTACTTGGGTTGATAAAGTCCTGTCGCGTCTCAACTAAAAACGGCACATCCGGTGATTGGGTCTGGTCCAATTCTGTCTTGACAGAGTTTAGCCCATCTTGCGTTGGCACCTGTATGGATTCTGGTGCGGGGGTTTTTGTGCTTGGTGCAAAAAGCCCTTTGTGCCCTTTCAAACCATTGATAATACCGTCCAATCGATCATCACTAATCAGTGGTTTGGAACCGTCAAAATCGGTGTTTTTAACACCAGCCAAACCTTTATCGCCAGAGCTTAAGCCAACTTGCTCAACCCCCTCACGCACCGCATGATTGTCAATATAGCCTGTCAACTTGGCATCAAGCGTGCCACCAGCTTCAATCGTGCCATAAACAGTATCATAAGTGCGCGTGGGGTTTTTGGTATCAGTAGTGCTGCCATAATACGTTATGCCTCCCCACTTACATCCTCCATTCGCAACAGTACAATGTTTCTTCCTGCGATGCGTTTCAGTTACAATCTTGGTTGTTTCAATTAAATCACGCCCCTCATTGAGCAGCGTATCACCCTGCATCTCAATGTTGCCATTAGCAGCAATCAAACTATAACTATTGCGGATATCACCGGCATGAACCGTGAAATGGCGCCCTACCAAAATCTGGGCAGCATTATTGATAAAATGAGGCTGTTGACGGCTAATTGTAGTGTCAACATCTTCCTTTATCTGATGGTGTTTAATATTAGTGCCTTCCCAACTTCCCGCAACAAACCTGTGAGAAACCACTTTATCGCTAACTTCAACCCCACCTTCACGCATGTTGGTAAGCGCTGAGACATCGAAGGTCATATCGCCTGACACGGCTTCTAAAAGACCCGAGCTGTTGATCACATGACCAGCCCGCTCTCCACTTAAACCACGGATGATGAGATTGTCTTCAGCAATGACATCGGCAAACTTATTGATAAAATCCCCATCTAAGGAGAAAATGGCAGATTTCTTGGCATAAATCAGCCCACTATTACTCAGATCAGCGCTCACATTGAGCGCAACCCCATCACCACTTGAACCAATACTGCCGGCATTGTCCAAAACATCTGCGGTTAAGACAAAAGCACCACCACTTTTGAGAACACCGTCTTCACCATTTAAAACCAGAGCAACTTGCCCCAATGACGGATCATGGCTTTCTGCCACAAGCGTAAAACTGTTACTGGCTAAAAGCTGACCGGAATTGGCTAAAGACCCAAGCTTCGCATCAACAACACCGCCCACCATAATACCGGAATTGCTTAAAACATCATGACTGTTGAGAGTAAGTACCCCGCCTTGCGCTTCCACAAGCCCAGCTTGGGTGAGTGTGCCTGCCTTCAGCGTTACATCATAGGCGCCAACCTCACTTGTCTCGCCCATTGTCAATATGCCATCACTGGAAAGCTCTATCCGCTTTTTAGAGACAATGCGCCCCGTTTGGCTGAGATTTGTTTGCGCATGCAAAGCAATGGTATCATTGCTTTCTATTGTGCCACTATTGCTTAAATCACCGTGGCTGGTCAGTTGAAGGTCACCACGCTCAATCTCTATGTGCCCTGCTTGGATCACACTATCAGCAACAATATTGACTGCCCCTTGCGTAGAAATAAGACCATCAACATTCTCAAAACTGCCCACATCAATGCGCAAACCATCCCGCGCTAAAACATGCGCACCTTCATCATGTGTAGCGTTTTGTTGCTCTGAATTTGTCGTTTCAGCGCTTTTATTGACAAAAGACGTTGCAACAATCTTCATCTCACCGGCTAAAGCACTGAGAAGACCAGCCTCATTATTTATATGACCAGCACGTGTCTCTTTCAGCCCACCAATGCTGAGAGCCTCTTCTGCAATCATTCTGCCCTGTGTGTTGGTTAAATCACCATCACTGAATACGTCCATAGATTTTTTGGCGTAAATCAGCCCACTATTGCTGACATTCCCTGCCACATTGAGCGCAACATTCTCACCACTAGAGCCAAGCACACCGGCATTGTCTAATTGCCCTGCGGTCACAACAAAAACGCCACCACTTTGAAGGACACCTTCGGATGTATTCTTCAGAAAGGCTTGTTGCGGATCGGCGCCTTCTTGTGTGCTTACCATCAAATGCAAATCATCGGTTGCAATAAACGTCCCTTGATTGGTAAATGCACCAATATGAGCATCGACACTCTCACCGCGCATTGTGCCGCTATTGATAACCCCATCACGCACTTGAAGGGTTAATGCTCCTTCTTGGGCTTCCACAGTCCCTGCTTGGGTTAAAGCATCAGCACTCAAAACCACATCATAACTTAAAATCGTGCTCTCTTGAGAGGTTGTGAGCATGCTACCCGCTGTCAAGGCAACCTGCTGCATGCTGACAATATCACCCGTGTGATTGAGGGCACCATGGGCATCCAGCGTTATCTTCCCATTGGACCAGACAGTGCCTTCTTGGATCAGGGCACCGTGATGCGCATAAAGGTCAACTTTTTGCTCTGCCACTAAGCGCGCGCGTGATGTAAGCTCTGCTGCTTCCACCAAAAGAGAGCCGCCGGCGCTATAATGTCCAGCGCCTACAGTGAGCGCATCATCGGCGCTCAAGACAATATTCCCCTTGGCACCAATATGGTTGTTTAAAGCGCTGATTTGATTGGTTTTAATGGTCAGATCGCCAAGGGAAGAAACCCCTGTTTGATCATTGTCTTGCATGCGGCTCAGATCAATTGTTGCTGCTTGGATCTCTAAAAGATCACCGGCGGCTATCCGCCCATTCCCCGCCTCAAGCTTTGCTGCCTGTAAATGCAAAGAACCCGTCGCTGACTGTTTACCATCACTCCCAATACCGCTTGCTAGAAGAGCATGAGACTGGAGCTTGATCAGATCGGCGTGCACATCAACAGCACCGCTCGCTGCAACGCGAGCTTGCTCAGCCAATTCAACATGTTTCAA
Organism: Bartonella sp. AA83SXKL; assembly: GCF_042196965.1. Taxonomy (NCBI): domain Bacteria; kingdom Pseudomonadati; phylum Pseudomonadota; class Alphaproteobacteria; order Hyphomicrobiales; family Bartonellaceae; genus Bartonella; species Bartonella sp. AA83SXKL. Next base: position 19,704 of record NZ_JBHIRG010000020.1, on the reverse strand, counting down.
AGCCTTCAGTTCAACTGCTTCTTCTGAAAAAAGCAGATCTTTCACATGCACACTGTCGTGGTGAGAACGCGCTTTTACTGCTCCTTTGGCACGTGCTTTGGCAATTACCAGCTTGCCATCACTTGTCAATCTCATGGCGCCTGCATTGGCAACCATGTCTCCGCGCATCTTAACGCCCGCACCTTTATCATTGGCAATCACGCGGATCTGCCCCGCATACATTCCACCAAACTCACTGGAATCAATCGCCAATTCTGGCTCTTTGCCATCAGAACCAAGAGAAGTTGCTTCGCGTTTGTCATAATCAAAATGATTGCGCCCCGCGATAACAGCCAAATCTCCTTTGACCTGTATGGGACCCCCGACACTGATCTTGCGCGAAACAAGATCAAAAATATCTAATGCACTCCCATCAGCCCCACGAGAGCCTATAGTGATATCTCCACCCTCAACACGCAATCCACTCAAAGCGCCATCGGCTCCAATAATCGGTTGTCCAGTCGATAAAGTCACCCGTGGTGTATTAATAAAGCCACAACCGTTACAGGTAATCCCATTGGGATTGGCGATAATAACATCCGCCATATGCCCATGTACTTCGCTCACGCCTTCAAGACGCGAGCGATTGGCACTTACCACTTCATTAAGGATAACCTTTGCTGCACCGCTATAACGCAAATTGCCGTTGCCTGGCACCAATCCCCCAAGCTGTGAACGCGAGACTTCCTCAGTCGAATTGTTCAAAATTACGCCATGGGTATCAACATTGAAACTGTCATATTTGTTATGAGAAAGACCCTGTCCATTGGGGCGAACAATATCAATCAGCGGCACATCATTGCCGGCTTTCCCCACCGTGGGGCGGAAAACAGAGCCAACCCCATCAGCTGCTTTAATCCCTTGGCTCTCTTGTGCAACAGGACTTCGCGCTCCAAGCGCTTGTGCTTGCAACAACAAAGGCTGAAAAGCTAAGCAAAAGCTTAAAACAAGTGAAAGCCCCTTATGGATCCCTCGCTGCAAAACACAAAGAACGCGCTGCCATAGCTTGTATCCATATCCCAATCTATGCTTTTGATTTTTCAATCCCCGCATCTTCAGCTCCTCATAAAATTCTTTATCTCTTTAAAAAAACAACCCATATGGGTATAAACAGCGCAGCGATATTTTTTACCGCCCCTTTGCTCTAAAATCTCAATAATGCCCGCACTTGAAATAACCCTGTCGCATTTCCTTTTTCTCGCACTGTCGATTGGGTTAAAATATTCGAATAAGATACATCAATATCCGTAATGTCTCCGGTTGCATGGAAACCAAGAGTTGCCCCAACGAGGCTCCCGCCAAAACTGTTTTTGTTTACATTATTGGCCACGGCCCCCAGATCAAGCGCCATATAAGGGGCAAATTGGCTCATAAATTTACGCCCCATTCTCGAAGAAAAACCTGGCAACAACAGCGACAATTCATTGCGCCAAAACGCCCCATTATTGCCGTAATAAATCGCCTCACGCACCCCACGCACAGAGGAACTACCACCAAGCGATATTTGCTCTGAACTAAACAATGTGTCGGGTGATAATTGTCCTGAAAACAGCGTGTTATAGCGAAAGTTATATTGTTTGAGCGAAAAAGGACGCACGTAGCCTAGAGAAAAAGACAATTTGGAAAATTGCCCTTTGGGTGAATTTTTTGTTGCATTCTCTTGCTCTTTATCGTCATAAGCGCCAAGAATTGCCAACCCTTTATGAAACCCTATATGCGCGCTTAATTCTCCTCCAAGCCACTTGCGCGAGTGATCAAGCTCAAAGGTTGCAATAGCTAGTTTACGGCTGGAAACATCAACCCGACTGCCCATAATAAAATTATCAGAATATTTCCATGTCAACCGTCCTGTAAGCCAGGTCTTTCCCTCTTGATCACGGTCGATAACCCGTGAAATCCACGGTGTCAGCGATAAAGACTTGCCCGCAGTCATAATATCGGAAAATATTCCCTTAACACTCGAATGATATTGGCTCCACGTCCCATCAAAACCTGTTGTCCAAGTGCCATAGGGTAGAGAAAAGGATCCCGTTAGAGTATCACTATTGGGGCGCTTGTGAGAAAAATGATACGGACTACCATCCATAGAACGCTGATAGCTCAACGACCATTGATCATTGATCCCCAACAGATCATCAAAAGAAAGGCTCAAGCGCGTTTGATAAAGCCCTGTTGCTTTAGCGCCAAGATTATCGCTGGAAAGCGTAATAAGCCAAGGTTTCTGTTTTTCAATATGAACATCGAGTATCGAACCACCCGAATTGCTCCCCGCACCAAGATTAATGGTGGCTTGGCGTGAGAAAAGCCGATTGATTTGATCAAGCCCTTGCTCTATCTGGCGCAGATTGGTCGGTTTTCCAATAAGGTTTGGAAAAGCCGTGGTGATTTCTCCTTGAGATTTCCTTCCAACTTTATGCCCATCAAGGGTAATATCTTCCATCACACCTTCAACTACAACAATCTTGAGATGACCGCCGCTTAAATCTTGCTCAGGCAAATAAGCCCGCACCGCAATATAGCCGCGCTTCATATAAAGCTTGGTCACCGCTTTGAGCACTTTATTGATTTCGGCAATCCCCAAACACCGTCCTTCCCAAAGAGAAATGGCTTCATGAAGGTCGGTATGAGAAATCAACTGAACATCAACAAATTCAATGCTTTTGATCAGCAAACAGGTTGTACTAGGCGAAGCACCATAGGGAGATATGGTATCATCGTCTGGCAAAAATACCTCATGGGTTTTGTTTTTACGCTGCAATTGCTGAAAACGCTGTTGTTGCGTTTGTTGTCGTTGGATGCTCTCTGATTGATTAATCGCTTTCTCACGAATGTTTTGGGCAAAACTCGCCAACGAGAAAAGGCACAAAATAGCCGCAAAAACAAAAATGAAAAAAAATCTATGCATTCATTGTGCCCTCAAAATGAGCAACAAAATGAACCATATCGTCAGCGTCACAGAAAAAATCGCCAACCGCGTAATAATTTTTTAATTTTTTGATGAGAATAATACTTCTAAAATCTAAGAGAAAAGCATAGACTGCACTGTATACGCCTGCTTTATTAGTTGTGCAAACCATATCATTTCCCCCACTTTTGAAGCTTGTATAATTACACTGTTAAATGACAATCATATGCTATATATGCTTCTTAATTTTAAGGTGTTGCATGTAATATAATCTTGAGCTTCAAGTAAAGACTCTTATTCATAGAATATACCAAATTTATTGGAACTGTTACATATTAGAGACAACAAAAAACACTCCATTATTATCGCTTGATAAGAAAAATAGCATGACAATCGCTTATTTACTAAAATAAGAAAAAAAGAAAATGCGTAATGCCATAACTGATGAAGAATTAGCATATTTAAAAGCCGCTTATCCTAATGAAAAAACACTAAAGATGATCTGTTTTATTATGTTTACGGTCTTTTGCATTCAGAAGATTATCGCACCCGTTATGCTGATAATTTATGCAAAGAATTGCCTCGTATCCCTTGCGTAAAAACGGCTGATGATTTTTGGAAATTTGTGACAGCAGGGCGTGAACTCGGTCATTTGCACGTAAACTATGAAACTGTAGAACCTTATCCAGTGACCTTTAAAAAAGGCAATCCAAAAGTTACAGAGATCACGAACCCTAAAGAATTTTACTACGTTACAGAAATGAAATTCGCTGGGAATAGTAAGGAAAAAGATAAATTGATTGTTTTTTATAACAGCAATATCACAATAACAGATATCTCTCTTGAATCGGTTATGGGGCGTCAATGTGTAAAGACTGATAAAAAGAGTGGCATTATTAATGATGCCAATAGCTATGCTGTTGAAACCGTTGGCAACCCTGCTTATCCATTGGAGTTATTCCAAAGGGTTATTACTGTAAGTTTGGAAACAATGAAAATTGTTAAGAACTTACCAAAATTAGAAATTAGAGAAACCGAATAACTTATAAAGCATGCTCAGATGATAGGCATGTTGACCTCACAAGGGGTATAGAGCTTATAATCATATCTATACCTCTTTTGTTAAGTTGCTTACATATAATCCTAAAAGGATAGTCTATATGCGTTATTCTAAAAAGAAGAAACTTGCAATTTTAGATACTCTTATTTGGATTGCCTTTAAAAGATTATATCGTAATCTAAAATGATAGCTTTGTTTAAAGAGGGTTATGTATATTCACTTTTCTTATAGGTTTTGAAGGTATAAAAACCGTCAAAACCCCTTCAAAACGTATATTATTAGTTGAATTTATAGGTTGTGTTATCAATAGAGGTTGTTTTTTAAGATCTGTAAAATATTAACACATTGAAAAATAACGTTTTTACTTTTTATCGTTTTTTTATCTAAAAGAGGCAACCGTCAAAACTCAAAACCCCGTCAAAACTCATAACTATAAAGATCTTGATAGCATCTCTTATGAGTTACAAGATATCTTTTGAAAAGCTTTAAAGGATCACATGATTTTTATAAAGCACGTTGTAATCATTCTCTAAATCATAAGGTTATCTATTCAAAAGAACTGATTAAAATTCATAAAAGGGATTTTAATAACGTAATCAGTTTTTACTTTCATACGCTTTTCATAAGACACGTTTTAATGACACACTAAAATAATCACTTTTGTCAGTTCAATTTACTGACAGATAACTGACAAATATATATTATTAATTGTATTTAAGGTTGTGTTATCTATATAAGTTGTATCTTAAAAAGACTAACATATTGAAATATAATGCTTTTAATTTTTTATCATTTTAAAAAAATAGTATAGGGTCTAAAAAGAACTGACACAACTGACAAAAGTCTATTAAAAGGGATTTTGCTGATCTCTATAATGATCAGTTTCTATTGAGATATTTTCATAACAGACAATAAATCACAATTATCCTATTTATCGTTTCTCTTATGAAACTGAAAAATGATGCCATGGCTATAAAGAACATAACAGCTATAGAGAAAGCAAAAATGCAAATGAAAGCATTTGTTATAAGAGCGCGGTGCTATTAAGGTCGTTTAAATTAAAGCCCCTTATAAACAAAATTCACAAAAAATTTAAAATTCATTTAGTAACAAAATTGATAGGTTATAAAGTTTAAAATACGCATCATGAGAGCGTTTCTAAATATTATAAATGTATAGATTCAGAAAATAACGCAATCTTTTAAGAAAGCCAATAATATAGCTTTAAAAGCATATAAATATAAAAGAAGCAACTAATAGGCATAAGATATTATCAATACACAACGTATTTAAAAAAATACAAAAAATATCAAAAAAGATAAAATATTGTTTGACAATAAATACGTATTTTGTTATATGAATATTCAAGTGCTGAAAACACTTAACGATTAGCGGATAGGTTACGAAACAATCTTTCCAAAGTCTTTAAAATACTGACTGTTTTTTATACGTATTAAAGCGTATAATGATTTTGTCGGGTGTGTCACACCATGCAATACCCTTATGGGAAAAGTGTGACGACGGACTAATCGCCGTGTTTTCAACGCCCGGCGCCTTTATAGCGCGTCAATTGAAAACTTCATTACGATTAGAAAGAATTTAAAATGAAAAATTCTATAATAAAAACTTCCCAAAATACAATTTCCTCTAACATTGCAAACGAAATCACATCTGTTAATCAACAAGAGTCTGCAAAAAAATACGAATTTACCAATGAAAAATTCACTTTTGATGGTCTTACTTTACACCGTATACGTGCTCTAAGAGATTTTGATGATGTTAAGGCGGGAGACCTCGGCGGTTTTATTGAAAATGAAAGTAACTTATCCCATGATGGCAATTGCTGGGTCTATGATAATGCCGCGGTTCTTTTCAATGCAACTGTTTATGAAAATGCTAAAATTTATAATGACGCGAAAATCTTTAGAGGTGCCAAGGTGTGTGGCAATGCTATCGTTAATGGCAAAGCATTGGTTTTTGATACAACCGCTCATATTTATGATAATGCAAAAATTCATGATAACGCTAAGGTCTGTGGGCATGTTTATGGTAATGCCGTAATTAGTGATAATGCTACTATTTCTAATGGTGCCAAGGTTTATGACAATGCCCGTGTCTATGAAAGTGCCTATGTTTGTGGCTATATTTTTGGCAATGCCCATGTGTATGGCAAGTCACGCATTTATGTCTGGGCGCGCGTTTATGATAATGCCCATGTTTTTTGTAATGCCTGGATTAAGGATTATTCAAGTATCTATGGTTATGCCAAGGTTTCTGGCTCGGCTCGTGTTGGTTGCTTTGTAAGGATTTATGATAATGCCAAGGTCTATGGCAAATCAAATATTGATCATCATGTGCAAATTTATGGCAATGCTGTTGTCAATAGCCGTGCAAAAATTCGTAATGATATCTGTGATGATAATCAGTCACTAAAAGACGCTGCTTAAATAACGCGTGGGCGCAGCGGGGGCGCCCTCCTTTAAATATCTCATTTAAAAATTTAAATCTCTATAAAGGAATTGTGCTATGCAAAAGAAGTTTGCACTCACAAATGAAACGCGTGTATTTGGTAATCATACCCTTTATCGCATTAAAGCATTAAAAGACTTTTCTGATGTTAGAGCTGGTGCCTTGGGTGGCTTTATTGAAAAGGAAGATAACCTCTCTCATGAGGGAAATTGCTGGGTGTATGATGAGGCTCTTGTGTTTAAAAATGGTCACGTTTATGAAAATGCAAGAGTTTTTGGCAATGCTGTCACTTGTGGTCATATCTATGGTCATGCGCGGGTTTATGACAATGCTATCATTGCTGGCTATGTTTATGATAATGCCCATGTTTATGGCAATGCTGTTATTTCTGATAATTCCCGTGTCTATGGTAATGCTCATGTGTATGGCAAGGCTATTATTTATGATAATGCCTATGTTTATGACAATGCTAGGGTTTATGAAAACGCTCGTATAGCAAATAACGTACATGTTTATGAAAATGCCAATATTCATGGCATTGCTGTTATTCGTGAAAATGTCGGCGGGTCTACTAAAATAAAAACCTATACTGAACGTCTCTCTCCTTATGGTGAATTAGAGATTGTCTGGGTCTAATCAATAAAGCAGTGTAAATGAAAGCACGGGCGCGGCGGGGGCGCCCCTCTTTCAAATTTTCCATTTCAAATTTTAGCAAATGTTTATCACATTAAATTGTGAGGGTATCTCTATGTGCAAAAAATATGAATTAACCAGTGAAATCAAAAAAATCAAACATGCTCTTACTCGAAATATTATAAACCTTTATCGCATTAAAGCTTTAAAAGATTTTGATGATGTAAAGGCGGGGTCTTTAGGCGGCTTTATTGAAAAGGAAGTTAACCTATCCCATGATGGTAATTGCTGGGTGTATGATGAGGCTTGTGTCTATGGTCATGCAAGAGTGTATGAAAATGCAAAAATACGCCATTTTTCTCAAGTCTGTGGTCAAGTTTATGGCAATGCTGAGGTCTATGGAAAAGCTTTTATCTCTCAATATGCTAAAGTTTATGACCATGCTTTTGTCTATGGCAATGCTCATGTTTATGGCAATATTTATGGTAATGCTCATGTGAATGGTAGTGCCCGCATTCTTGCTGATGCTCATATTTATGATCATGCGCATGTTTCTTATGATGCTACGGTTTTTAGTTATGCACGCGTTTATGGTCGTGCCATTGTTGCTGGCTCTGCCCGTATTCATAGCTATGCCAAGGTTTATAATTATGCCTTTATTAATGGTCGTGCAAAAATACATGGCAAGGTCTATGGCGGTGCTTTGGTGGGCGGTTGTGCTGAAATTTATGGCTCTGTTTTTGGCAATGCCAAGGTTTTATTTTATACTAAGGTCTGGGGTCGCGCTTATGGCAATGCGAAATTAACCAAGAAAAGCAAAGTAAAGGAAGTTCCTATAAATTATGAGGTTTATGAAAGCGATAACCTTGTCAAGATTGTTGATGAAACAGAATAAAAATAGACATGGGGGTGCCTTCTTGATGGCTATAAACGCATTATAAGATAATTGCTTAATATACATATCATAAAAGAGAGCATTCATAAAAAAAAGCCGTGCCAAGTGATATGACGCGGCTTTCAATGGAGGTATGTGCAAATATTTCATATAAACGAAATCAATAATGAATGCATATATACAAAAGGTATCATATTGCAAATGCTTTATTAAACATATGAAAACTTATCAAAAGGAATGTAAATGATGCGTATGATCTTTAATCACTCTTTTGAATGGGAGAGCCTATAAATGCTTTTTTTCGCCATTAAATATATCAATCATAATGTCTTTATCTTAAAGAGATTTATTTAAAACAAAGCCCATGATCAAAATGCTTCTTTTAAAACGTTTCAATATACTAAGCTCAAAATCGAGCTGAGTGAATTCAAATAACGCATTCTATAAAATCAAAACGCTTGTTAGCTTTAACAAAACTCGTTTTTTACATTTACAAGTATTGGTTTTCAAAACAATCTCTCATAAGATAAATAAATAACCGCTTTTATCAAACGAAAGGCTTTAAAAACTGTTATTAAACATCAGTTTCAAACGTTTCTTATAAAAATCTCATTTTATTTTCAAACGTTTAAATGTTCATTTAGAGAGGTTCTCATAAGCATCTTTTTATTTTGTACTCAAACATAACTTCTTTGCAAATTAATTGCTCTATATTTGGCTAGCAAACTTTAAACATTATAGCTCTTATCTAAAAATTTAGAAAAATCCCATGCCTTGTGATGTTATAACAATTTTGAATTTTACCTGCTTATCTTTGTCTAAATAGATGCCCTCAAATTTGAGGAGACCTCATTTGGTTTCGTATTTTTAAACTATAACTTTTAAAACGTTTTTTAGTACCAAGTCTAAAGTAGATAGTAACTCTACTGCCATGGCATTGTTCGCTTCCATTTTTTTGTGGAAGCGAATAATTCCGTTCTTAAAAACTAGCTATGCACTATATTCATTAAAAGGCTTTTGATTTCATAAGATATAACGTTTTGAATTTCATACTGTTGTGATGATAGGGTCTGTATAATGCCTGCCTATCGTTTTCTAAATTTTTAGTAAGCGTTTTAAAAGCGATCTTATCCTTAATCCTTTTATGCAATCTTTATAAATTAAACCTATAAGCTTATGACAGTTTCAAACAGTTAATTTCTTTAATGCCATTTTAAAGGTTTTTCCCAATTTGGGGAAAAATTATATGATCTCTATTTTCTATAAATGCGTATCTTTTGATACAATTTACCTTATAACAGTTTCAAACGATTACCCTCTTATAGAATGATCTAATATTGCTATAACACTCTTTAGATTTTGCGCTCGCCAATTTTGGCGAACGTTAATTTGTTATTTTATGCGATTAACAATCCAATCTTTAAAATAAGAAGTAATCTTTAAACATATGTTATCGATAGTTCCAAACGACTAAATTTAAAACAATGCGATTTCTGCTATGATAAAAACGTATCATAGAATTTATGAACTGTTATGAATGATAGCTGCTTTTCATTTCATTTGAACGTTTACATGTGTTATAATATTTACATCATGATTTCTTTTTATGCTCTATTCATACATGCCAATCTTATATAAAAAATAGTCAAATGAATCATGCATAAAAGTGTGGATTCTTAAGTGGATTCATATAAAATAATTGCACTCAACATATTGACTTTATTGTGTTTTTTGATATTATACTGAGTACTATCTCTGCTAAAAAGGTTTCAACAGCTTGATTGATCTGTTCAATTTGTTGATCATCACGGAGAATACGCTTGACTTTCATGCGCAAGTGAAAGAATTCCCCCGTAAAACGTGGGTCATAGCTTACGAAATCACACCACTTTCGTCCTGTACAAGCCATTTGGAATTGCATTTGTGCGTGATACTCTGGTTTGATTTCGTCACTTATACAAAAGCGCATATGTGTTACTGATCTCGGGCATTTGACTTCGATTAAACCGTCTTCTTCAATGAGACCATCAGGGCTAGCCCCCGCCATTTCTATTGTGGAGTGTTGGATAAAGCCGCACTTTGTTATATTGGCATCATAAATGAAGCCATATTCTCTCAAGGCATCTTCTTCATGTTCGATACCCCATCTCATATCTTCAGTTTCATAATAGGGGCTTGTTTCGCCTGTTAAGCGCTCTGTTATGAGTTTGATTTTGTAGTCTTCATATTTGCTCGTAGGCAATCCTTTTGCTGTCTTACTGAGTACGCTGTAAATATTTGATGCGGTGACTTTACCCAAGCGCGCTTGAAACCATTCTGCTGTTCTTTGTTCCATCTCACACCGCCGTTTGTTGCTCTTGTGATGGGAGCGATTGTAGAGCTTTTTCTTTTTGAATATTTTTTCTTCTTTCCAAATGCCCCAAAACCAATTCTGCTTTTTTACAAGACATATCTGTTAGTTTTTCTGTTTCTGCAAAATAAAGAAGACTACTTTCATTTGTCCCTGTTTCTTTAATTAATTCTTCGATTTGCTTTATCTGTTTAGAGGAAACTTTTTGATTATTTGTATCGCCTTCTTTGGTTTGCGGTTGACCATCTGTATCGTCTTCTTTACTTGCTACATTAAGAAGCATGCCTAACAGGTATCTCCGTGCGTAGGTAAGTGTAGAACTAACTGATTGTATGTTATTTTTAGAGCCTGTACTGTCAATTGGAAATGTTCCTTCTGTTGAGATTTGATTTCCTGAAGGATGAGACAGAATTATTTCTATGGTAACGTTTTTTTCTGTTTAATGTTTAATATAGTTGTATTTTGCAAGCCCATCCTTTACAGCATCAATGTACTGATCAAGCATAGCGTATTTGCTGTTTGTATGGGTGATTGTAGAGTTTTTTCAATATTTTGATATTTTGTTTGCATAGCCGAAAGATCACGGACAAAGTTTTGGCGCTCTTGTCGTTCTATTTCTTTTTCTCTTAAATCAAGAAGACGCTTTAAGCGGTCAATACTGACGTCACTTTCTAAGGCTTTATTTAAAATACATTCCATAGCAGTTTGTTCGACGGCTAAATGATGTGTTTCTTCAATTTCTATTAGGTTAGTGTTTTGTTCACTCATTTTGATTTCCTCCATTACGCGCAATTCACGTGTGGCGTGAATCACGCATGTTTTAAAAGGCTGGTTTGGCTGTTAGAAAGGGCTTATACGCTCTGTCTTTTCCTAGGGATATGTTCTCGGCTTTTCTATTATAACTAATATGTGTGTTGCTTGAAATACATGTGTTACCACATACAACAGCATCACCACCAATATGAGCTTTTTCACAAATATTGCATTGCCGTGAATTTCGGCTATTCCGTAAACTTGCGTATTATCGAAAATATGTGCATTGGATTCAACACAAGCGTTTCCAAAGTCTCTCAGTGCACGCATGCAACGAACTGGGCGACGATAGAGAATGTCTATTTCATCAGTAAATTCGTATTTCTTTTCCATGATTGTTGCTCTTAATGCATGCTTTGTCTTTATAAGCTCTTGAAACAGCAAACCAATGCCTTCTGCTGCTGGTACAACTTTTTCTATTCCATTTGCGGTTTGAAGTGTGATGATCGGACAATCCATAAGTTGCTTTTGGATTTTGTCTTGATACGGTAGCAAATTTCCACCTGCTGCTCGTCTGTAAAACCACCCTTTTTGCTGTAAGAAGAAAATGAATTGTTTTGGTTGTATCTCGAGTATTTTAGCGGCTTCTGTAAGACCGAAGAGTCCGTTGTGACGTTGCAAACTTTCAAGAGCAGCTGCTTTGGGTTTAAGGATACTCACTTCACTTTTAAAATCTCTAATTGTGTGACACTTTCTAAAAGCAGTTTTTTCACAAAGAGAGGGTCTTCTAAAGCGTTTGCAAGGTCTAAAGGTTTCTTTGCACGCCGTTCACATTCAATAAAATATTGACGGGCTTGTTTACCTTTTTTATTACGCTCTACCATGGCAAGCTCTTTTGCCATGTCTAAAGTGAGGTGATAGTCTATGGCTGTAACAGCTCTAGATTTTGCGCTCCCCAATTTTGTAGACCGCAAATCTTGTGTTTTTATAAAATCACTTTCCTCTTCAAATTCATATTGATGAATACGATCCTTAATTCAAGTAGAGAAATCTTTCCCTATTTCCAAAAATTCATGTAACTCACGTGCGTTGACCGTTTGAACGGTTTCGTGTTTGATTGTATTGTGCTGGATAGCAATAGGCTTTTCCATTACGAACCTCATGTTGATGGGATTGATGAATGAAAGGGGGGCGCTTTTAAATGCGCCCTTCAGAATTTAAAGCACATCACAAGGATGCAAACGGTGTTGTTGTTCGTAAGAATCATACATTGCATCGTCATATTCATGCTGTTTTATATCGTCTAAAAAAAACGTATGCTGTGATGTGTAAAATAACGTCATGAGGTATGTTTCCGTTAAAACACTGTTCTTCACGTTCTCTAAGATAAAATTCTGCGATATCTTCAGATATATCTTCGCAGCTCTTTTAAGAAGGATTGATGCGAAAGATTTGGATTTCATTATTTGCCTCGTCAATAATTTTTAGAACTTGGCTTTCATCAAGTGGTCCTGACCGACCAATGTTTTGATCATCATTATAGACAACTAATAAAATTTTATCAGAATTTATAAGAATTTGCTTATCCATAATTTCCCCTCCCTAACACCTCTTGGCGATTGTTTGTGCGTGGTTTATGGATACCAATGTAGCGATTTTAAAAATTTTTTTAAAAGTAATAAACTAAAGGCTTGCTTGAAGAGAAGTATAAAAATATTAATTCATATTCTGGCTGGCTTAATCCAGTCGATAGGTGCACACCATTCTAATTCTACATCTACGATATCAGCATATTTTCCATTTATACTGGATAAAACCCATTTCCCTTTTTCTTTCCCGAGACGTAATACTTTGATGTAAACTTTTCCACATTTAGTTTTTATGATGGCGCGGTTGTTAATAAGATCCTCTGGTGGCAAATGATAGGAATAAAAAAGAAGGCTTCCTTCTTCAATGGCTGGAAACATAGAATCACCTACCACGCGAACAGCAACAGTTCCTTTAGGAGCAGATGGCGGGGCTTCTACTTCTTCTAGACAACCAGAATCTATTGCGATTATTTCTCCTCCGACTCCTACAGATCCAATCAAAGGAACTAAGTGATTAGGAGGAATAGAAGCACCGGTAAGCTTTGATATTTCTAATAATTCTCGAGCAGAAATATCTCTTGTTTCTTTTAGCATTTTATTGACGGCAGCACGATCTATCGAGCGACCTAAAGAAGCGGTTAGCTGTCTTGAAAGCTCTGATTGGCTTAATCCAGCTTCAGATAAGGCATTTTGCAACCATTGTGAGATACTTATTGTCATATCTTTATTGTAGGTACGTTGTATACAATCGTCATTTTCTAATTTAGCAACATGTGGTTTCATTATTAATTTTCTTTCTTAACATTGTTTTTATAATCGCTACATAATGTACTATGAAACAATCTTCGGAAATAATAAATCTGTTAGGTGGGGTTCGTAGGGTAGTATCTCAGCTGCTTGGGGTTCATAGAACACGCGTGTATGCCTGGTTCCGTCCTATATCGAAAGGTGGAACTGGTGGAAGAATTCCAACAAAACATATCCCAATTCTTTTGAATGAAGCTAAAAGAATTGGAGCACCGATTAAGGCAGAAGACTTTTTCTCGTTTTTTTATAGGACGCAATCATGTGATTCTAAATTATCTTACAATCTGCTTTTATTGCTGCTTCTACAGATAGTAATGAACATCAACAGCATCATTCACATTCTTAAACAGGCATTAAATAAAGAGACAAAATTAATAGATTACGCGTCACCATGCGCACGCATAAATACGTAGTGCCTTAAGGGGGGATTATGATCACTAACGCACCAACTATTTTATGTCTTGATCTAGGGACCAAGACAGGCTGGGCGATCGTGGTGCTGATGGTCACATAACAAGCGATACAGAAGATTTTCAATCACGCCGTTTTGAAGGCGGTGGTATGCGTTATTTACGCTTTAAACGGTGGCTTACTGAACTAAAAAGGTCCGTTGATGAAATTGACGCGGTGTATTTTGAAGAGGTGCGCCGGCATGTGGGTACAGACGCTTCTCATATTTACGGAGGCTTTCTAGCAACCTTAACAGCGTGGTGTGAACATCATCAGATACCATATGAAGGCATTCCTGTTGGCACAATTAAGAAGGCAACAACAGGAAAAGGTAACGCCTCAAAAGAAAAAATGATTAAGGCGGTGTGTGCAAAAGGACATACGCCTAAAGACGACAACGAAGCAGATACTTTAGCAATTTTATATTTAATGAAAGAAGGGGGTATACATGTCCAATAAATTACCGTGGACGGAGGCTATTTGCAGATAAATGGATTCTTGATCTTGCTTGTTTATCTCCCTTTGAGTGAAAAGTTTACATAAAGTTACGCTTGCAAATGCTTTATACTGGAAAACCACTTTTAATAATATGAAGGTCCGGGCTGATTACACTGGCTGTTCAGTAAAAATGTTTATGAAAGCGTTAGAAGTTTTAATAAGCACAGGTCATATCAAACGTTTAGACGATGGGTGTTTATGGAGTTTAAAAGTTGAAGAAGAACTCAATAACTCTAATGAGAGTTTAGAGAAGGTATCGAAGACGTCACGGTCAAAGACGTTATCAGAGAGAGCAAAGAAAGCAGCGTAGGCAAGATGGGATAAACATACAAATGATGCTTGTGGTATGCTTAACGATGCTAAAGCAATGCTTAATGATGCCCATATATAACATAAACAATAACAGTTATAATAAAAAACTAATACTATCGTATTAGCAAAAAAGAAATTTGTTCTGAAAATTTAGAAACAAACGAACAGGTTCATGAGTCAATAGAGATTTATGCTTGCGGAAGCCAACCAGAGCAAATCACAACGGATGTAGAAAACCAACCTCCCAATCACAAGCAAAAGAACGTTCCCCAAAAAGCGAAGCGGACTAAATCAAAAGATGATTTTCGCTTACCTGAGGATTTTGAACCTAATTTGCAATACGCAATCGATAAAGGCTTAACCCATGATGAGGCGCTGTTAGAGTTCGAACGGTTCACAAATTACTGGATAGCAAATCCAAATAAAAATGCAAACAAACGGGATTGGTAAAGGACTTGGTACAATTGGGTCACAAGTCCTATCGGAATGCTAGAAAAGAAAAAAGCAAGATTAGAACAGGAAAAACGGTTAGGTGGTCATTATGGAAAATTCACTCATAAAACTTTTACAGAACAGTTTGCAGAGGGCTTCAACGAACTCAGAGATCATCTCTCATCTGGAGAAGATTATGGAAATGATCAGTCCGGGGCATCCATTGACGCTGAAAGCTGGGAATACATTGACGAAACAGGAGGAGGCGCAAACCTTAGATGCTTGAATCATCTACAAGCGTTGCTTTCTGTGAAAGCTTCAGTTAATCAAATTGAGCAAACTTCTTTCCTACTCTCAAGCATGAGAGTCCCTGCGAATACAGACGCCAAAGCCGTCGTTTTATCCTATGGCATGATGCTGGACCGCATTTCGTCATATGCTATGAAAAAGGGCGTCGAAAATATCGTAACGGGTCAAGCAATTGGGATATCAAAAACATTTATGCCAACTTGTGGAGAGCTTTTAACTTATTACCAGACAGTAGAAAACACCCTTCTTTCAAAAGCCGAAAGTGTACGCAAGGCTGTTTTGAACACCCGTGAAAAAAGGCTGAAAGAAAAGGCAATGAGAGAGAATTCAAAACCACTCACGTTGGTTGAAAAGCAAAAGCTTGAAGGAATTTAAATGGTCTTGGAGAACAGTGAAATACATTGCAGGTTAGTAAACTAGTGAAAAGCGCTGATCATTTTGGGATTAGATATGTGTTTAAACCGACAAAAAGGCACCGTACAAAGAGATTTGAAGTTTTTTTACTACAATTAAAACACAAAACGCTCTGTACGGTCTGATTTGAGGTAAATAGACCAATTGGTAAAATTATGGACTAAAAACATGAGAATATTAAAAGACCTGTTCTTAAAAAAGCGTAAACAACCAATGCAAAAAGAGTTTGTTGCAACAGCTGTTGGTTATGTTCCTTGGGGAGACGGAGCAGAGGTTTTTTAGGAATTAAAAAAAATCCCTACTTTATTCAAAGTATTTTGACATTTGCATCTGTTTCTTTGGTAATAGTCACAGCGGTTTTTGCAATTTTATGCAATTCTCATATTCCTTTTGAGTTGCAGAACAATCCAAAATACAAATGCGGAAATACAACAGGTTGGGTGAAACTAACACGTGATTTACAACAGTATATGCACAGACTTTTAAAGCTAATAAGTTTAGCGCTTATCGTTTTAATTTTCCCAAATAGTTATAAGGAAATTGTTTCTTTGCCTATTATTTCTAAGTACGTGGAGTATAAGCTTTCTTTTCCATTGGATACTGTACTTTGGTACTCAGATATTGCTCTTTGGTATTCTTTTTTAGTTTGTGTATTGTTTCTTATGTTACGTACACGCAATTTAATAAACATATCTATTTACACACTACAGTGCTCAGTTAAAAAGCCATAGTAAAATTCCGATTTTATAAAACTGTTCAGATTACGTTGTCTCTTCTCAACGTTCATAGATGCAATCAACAAGAGCATAAAAAACTATCGTGGGTTGCTTGATTTTAAAGAACATGACCTCTAGGTGTGAAGAAAGATGGACTAAGTATTTTTAAAGATGCCCTACTTGCTCTAGAGGTGAAATATGTGGGATTGGGCTGTTATGCCGAGCTTGCCACAAATCATACTTTTGTTGCAATTTAAGCCAGAATTCCGCATCATTTAAACCCGCTTTTTCTAACCGTAAAGCTAAATTAATGCTAATCGCTGCATGACAGTTTAAGACGCGGGATAAAGTTAAACGTGCAACACCAAGACGATTTGCAGCTTCTGTTACTGTTAACCCTAATTCATCAAGCAATTCTTCTTTCAAAATGCCGCCAGGGTGTGGAGGATTGTACATCATAATAACACCTCAAAACTCAATGGTAATCTTGATAATCAACCAGTTCAACGTCTGTCCCAATGAAACGAAAGGTAACACGCCAATTTGCATTGACACGCATTGACCAGTAACCTTTTAAATCGCCCGTAAGCGCATGTAGACGATACGATTTAAGAGTAACTTGTTCAGGCGCGGATATTGTATCTAAAATTACTAAAATGTTTGCTAATTTTTTAGCATGCGCGGGTTGTATGCCTTTGCAGACTCCTCGTTCAAAGAATAATTTCAATCCTTTATGCTTAAAACTAACGATTGCCATATATACCCTCTTGATACTTGATACTATACACCATGCATTTATGTCAATTGATTATTTATCAAAGGGCGCCTTAAAGCATAATTTTATATGTTAAAAAACAATATTATCATTTTGAAATAATTGCATAAATATGCAAATTATGCTAAGATTTTTTACATATTAAAATACAAATTTAAGGTAACTAAAACATGATAAACAAAGTGACATTAATCGGACGCCTTGGTGCTGATCCCGAAAGCAAAACAATGAATTCTGGAGCAGAAATAGTCAATTTTAGTATAGCGACTTCTGAGAGCTATACAGATAAAAAAACCAATCAAAAAGTAGAGAAAACAGAATGGCATTCCGTTGTGATTTTTAATCCACATTTGGCAAAAATTGCACTTCAATATCTAAACAAAGGTTCAAAGGTTTACATAGAAGGAAAGTTACAGACACGCAAATGGCAAGATAAAAATGGGCATGACCGTTACACAACAGAGATTGTCTTACCACAATTCAAAGGCGAGTTGTATTTGCTTGATGCCAAAAAAGATCAATCGGCATCCCCTACCCCTTCACCTATTACTTCTCAAAATTATGCTATCGCTTCAGGTGCTCAAGATTATAGAACGGCTCTCAACGATAGCGTCCCATTCTGATTGAAAAAAAATATGACAAAAAGAAAAAAACATGCAAAACGTGGTCGTCCTCGGATTAAAGGATGCATAAGAGAACCAAACGGACGCATCTCACGAGCAAAAACACCGCATGAACCCATGGATAAATTGGCAATTGAAATGCGTGCCAAATGCTTCTGTTTGACCATAGAAGAGGCTAAAAATCCGCTTTCCGGTACCTATATCGGGCGGCTTTATTTGCAAGGCAAAATCAATTAAGACCAATATGATGCTGCGCAAAAATATCTTGAAGTGAAAAACTATTACCTATGTGCAAAAGGATTGCCTAATGCAATTTATGATGAAATGCCTACAACTTCTGATAACGGAGCAAGAGAGAAATGGGTACAGAAGGCAACACAACGTCTTTTAGCTGTAAAAGATGTTGTTCAAGAAGCTCAATGTTTACACCGTCAATATAACCTTCATGCCGCATTACAGTATCTTGTCATAGAAGATCAATCACTACCACACCTTGTGCTTTCATTGCGCATTGCTCTTAATGCGCTTTATAAACATTTTAGCCGTTAAAAAAGAATTGACATCAGATGAAAAATCATTAAAATGTGTATATATTTACACATTATGAGTTTAGGGAATGGAACAAGATAGCCGAAAAATCATTACAAAATTAAAGCGTGATGGCTTTGAACTTATCAAAGTGAAAGGTTCTCATCATAAATTAAAAAAAGATGATAAGGTTGTTATCGTTCCACATCCTAAAAAAAATCTTCCGATTGGTACAGCACGTTCTATCGCACAACAAGCAGGCTGGTTAAAAGAAGGAGAAGAAGAATGAAAAGATTTTTTGCTCTTGTTCATAAAGATGAAGACTCTGCTTTTGGTGTTCAGTTTCCTGATTTTGAGGGACTTTTTTCTGCTGCTGATGAGGAAGAAAATTTAATAGCAAATGCAACAGAAGCACTCCAACTTTATTGTGAAGATGTAGATAGAGTGCCTATTCCTTCAAAATTTGAAGAAGTCATACAACGGGAATCTGTCAAAACAGCTTTGTCAGAAGGAGCTTTTTTAATACAAGTTCCTTTTATTGAAAATGATTCAGAAGTCATACGCACAAATATATCAATTGAACGAGGGCTTTTACGTGCAATTGATAATTGTGCACAAAAGAGAGGTTTAACAAGATCTGCTTTTTTGGCAACAGCAGCCCGTCACGAGCTTAATATTTAGCTCATCAATCTGGAAAAATTTCTCACTCTCGATTTTTTTGCAAAAGCGTGTAATTGCATATGATCCGCAAACTATTAATGAAAATCAAAAGGCGGCAGGCAAACAAAACGCTATAGTTAAGAGGGATATAACTATCATTGATACTATATACATGGCATCTAATATTTCTGAACCTGTAATTGCCTTTCCCTCCTATAATAATTTCACAATAATTTATAAAATCTAAAATGTTTTAGAAAATTCTATATATTCTATTTTAAAATAAAAAAATACAAGATCATGATTTTTTTGTTGACATAGTGTAAAAAATCGTATTTAATGACAGCATGGCAGTAGTTGTATTGCGTCCAAAATTCAAAAATATCCCCAAAAATTCAGCAAAATGTCAACTTGAAACGTGGCTAGAAAGCCCTGTTTTCTGGGTAATTCTGACTAATCTATTTTTCAAATAACAAAAATCAATAAT
>NZ_JBHIRG010000019.1:0-26945 GCF_042196965.1 Bartonella sp. AA83SXKL | reverse complement strand
GGAGAGACAATCCGTAATCTTATCGGTGCAACACAGCTTAGTGACGCCTCTACAAGATACCGTGCAACAGATAGAGCAATGTGTAACTCTGGAGTTCCCATGGACCTTGAGAAATGGCATTCAATTGACAGAAACCCTAGAGAAACAAGCTTTAGAAGCTTATCAGACTGTTCAAAACTTACTTACCGTGAAAGCGTCTGTTGAAGACATAGCAGAGGCTCTTGATGTGCTTGAAGGTGGTTTGACAATGCAAAAAATTTCGAATGTAGAAGCGCGTGCAAAGGCTTATATCGCAGCTCTTAACGGCATTTCACTCTGGTCTTTATTGCAAGCCGTTAAAAATCTTATACGTGGTGAGGCAAAAGGCATGTCCACAACATTTGTCCCCTCATGCGCTGATCTAGCGCAGTATTGTCGTGATTTAGAAAGCAGGCTTTATGGTGTTGCTGAGAGAGTTTTTACAGCAGTTGAAAATACGCGTAACCTAGCCTTAGGAGGCAAGCGCATTTCATTCATGAGAATAGGAAAGCCTAGTGAAGAGTGTCATGACAGTAGCAATTCAAAAGCGGCTTAAAACAGCAAAATAGTGAAAAGTGCTGATCATTTTGGAACACGATAAAAACATTCCTATTTTATATGTTATAAGGCGTTGTTTTTAGGGTACCACTGGAGACTATCATGATATTTACTTCATTTGAATTAGAAAATTTTAAAGGAATAGGAGAGCCTCTAAAAATAGATTTCTCAGGAGGAGATAGAAGTTTTCCTTTTATTTTGGTGGGAAATAATGAATCAGGAAAAACAACAACTTTGCAAGGTATTCATCTCTTGTCACAGCTATGTTTAGGGAAACAATTAACAGTCGAAGATTTTGCTTCTATACGTCCTAAAACAGCTTTTTTTGATGAAGATATTGTTTTATCTACCACAATTTTATTGGATGAAACAGAGATTGAAAAATTAGCTAAGATTAAAACACTTAAAAAAATCAAAGATGATTTACTTGAAAAAAAACAGACACTCCATTTATCTTTTGTATATTCATTCGCTAATAGTATTTGCACAGAAAAATATATAAAGATCAACGGTAAGAATTGTGGAGATGAAACAGCAACAGCTCTTTTAAATTACCTAAAGGGCCACATTCCTGAAATCGTCTATTATGATGATTTTATGTTTGATGTACCTGATAAGATTAGATTTTTAAAAAGTGAAGCTCCATATTGCTATAAAGAATTAAAAGAAGATAGTTCGCTAAGCGATAAAAAGAATCTTTTATGGCATGATATTTTTAATGATTTATTGGTTGGCAGTCGTAAAAAACGCTCTAGTAAAGAACCAAAACTTGATATTAGCTTTCAACGTGATATCGTTGATTGTAATGATAAAGATGCCGTCGATCAACGTCTATCTTCTATAAATGATTATCTTAACACTGTTGTTACCAAAGATTGGGAAGACATTACGGGAGGAAAAACTGTATTTGATAGATTTAGCATAGAAAAAGCGATAGAATCTCATTCTTACTTTGTAGATTTTTGTTTAAAGGTCAAAGCCAAGGACCGTACTTTTTCTTTACATGAAAGAAGCAAAGGATGTCGTTGGTTCTTTTGTTTTAAAGTACTTACAGATATCCGTACCAATAGGAGCAAAAATGGAATAATTTTCTTATTGGATGAACCAGCGAGCAATCTACATATCCACCCCCAAGAAAAAATATTACAATCCTTACAGAAATTATCATCTTTTGACAAGAATAGCGTGATTTATTCTACTCATTCTCCTTATTTGATTGAAGATACTCATGTAGATAATTTGTTTATTGTCCGCAATGAAGCATCTGATTGTGATGATCCTAAAATTCTATGTAGTAAAATTTCTCAACTAGACAAAAGAAGTGACGAATGGCTGAGATCCATTGAACCTGTTTTACAGAAAATTACAATGAATCAAGTTAAGGGACTTGGTAAAAACTGGAAAGAAAGAATTCTAAAAATTGGTAATGCTACTAAAGAAGTAGGTACCATTGCTGATTCTTTTCAAAAAGTTATTAATTTACTGCAGAATGTTTTGTGATCAGTCATTATCAAGAATCAGTCATCTAAAACATAATTTTATATGTTAAAAAACAACAATATCCTTTTGAAATAATTGAAAAAATATGCAAATCATGCTAGGATTTTGTATGTATTAAAATACAAGTTTAAGGTAAAAAAACATGCTAAATAAAGTGATGTTAATCGGGCGTTTAGGTGCTGATCCCGAAAGCAAAACAATGAATTCTGGAGCAGAAATAGTCAATTTTAGTATAGCAACTTCTGAAAGCTATACGGATAAAAATACTCATCAAAAAGTAGAGAAAACGGAATGGCACTCCATTGTGGTTTTTAATCCACATTTAGCAAAAATTGCTCTTCAGTATCTCAGTAAAGGTTCAAAGGTTTACATAGAAGGCAAATTACAAACACGTAAATGGCAAGATAAAAATGGTCATGACCGTTACACAACAGAGATTGTCTTACCACAATTCAAAGGCGAGTTGTATTTGCTTGATGCCAAAAAAGAGCAATCGGCATTCCCTTCACCCATTACTTCTCAAAATTATGCTATCGCTTCAGGTGCTACTGATCATGGCACATCTCTTAACGATAGCATGCCATTCTGATTGAAAAAATAGAGCAAAAATAAGAATGTGGATTTCCACAGATACGGGGGATGTATGAGAAAGAAAGATGCCTACATTTCACAAGTGAAAGTACGTCAAGATCCTGTTAATCAATTGGCAATTGAAATGCGTGCTAAACGCTTCTGCTTGACCATAGAAGAGGCTAAAAGTCCGCTTGCTGGTTCTTATGTTGGGCGGCTATGTTTGCAAGGCGTGCTTACTCAAGATCAGTATGATGCTGCGCAAAAATATCTTGAAGTGAGAAATGACTATTCGTGTGCAAAAGGTTTGCCAAGCGCTGTTTATGATGAAATGCCATCATCTTCTGATGACAAAGCAAGAGAGAAGTGGGTTGAACGTGCAACAGAACAGTTTTGTAACATGCAAGAGGTAATCAAAGAAACACAATGCCTCTATAAACAGTATAATCTTTATGCGGCTCTACAATATCTTGTTAGTGAAGATCAAACGTTGCCATATCTTATAAATTCATTGCAGATTGCTCTGAATGCGCTTCATAGACATTTTACGCAAAAGCGCAAAAAAGACTATTGAATAGTAGGCTTTAGAGTGTTATATTTTTGTATAATACTGAAGGGAGCGTTTTATGCACACAACAAAATTACGTAAAGTTGGGGGATCAGTGATGCTCTCCATCCCACCTGCATTGCTTGATGTTCTTCACTTGACTGAAAATACCGAAGTTGGTTTGGCTATTGATAATGGTCGTCTTGTCGTGGGACCATCAGTCCAGCCGCGATACACGATGGCTGAGTTATTAGCTGCCTCCGATTATTCGCAACCACAATCACCTGAAGACCGTGAGTGGGTTGATTCCTCTGCTGTAGGGGGCGAGCTTATATGAGGCGTGGTGATATCTATATGGTAGATTTGGAACCAATCCAAGGACGAGAGCAGCGTGGGTACCGTCCTGTCGTCATTGTTTCTCCTGATGATTTTAATCAAGCAACAGGTTTACCAGTTATTTTGCCGATCACAAGCGGTGGAAATTTTGTTCGCCGTATTGGATTTGCAGTGCCGCTTACGGGTACAAGAACGAGGGGTGTTATTCGTTGCGATCAGCCTCGTGTTCTCGATTTGGTGGTGCGCAATGGGCGTAAAGTAGAAAGTTTGCCAACAGCTATTATGAATGAAGTATTAGCGAAGGTTGTCACGATCTTTAGTTGATCAATTATATGTAGAATCCAGTCTTCCAGATAAGATATTACCACATCTTGTAAGTTCATTACGGATTGTTCTGAATGCTCTACAGAAATATTTTGACAAAAAACTAAATGGTAGATGTTTTATGTTGTTTCTTTCGCTTTGACGTGAAATGTTTTTCTGTGTAATTCGTTGTATTTGTATTACAATGAATACAAAGATGAGGATTGCGTTATGACGATATCTATTCGGTTGTCAAGTGATCTCGAAACACGTTTGAATAATTTAGCTGCTAAGACAGGACGTACAAAGTCTTTTTATTTACGCGAGATTATTGAACGTGGAATAGAGGAAGCAGAGGATTATTATTTAGCTTCACAAGTAAGAGAGCGCGTTCGAAGGGGAGAGGGTACTTTTTATAGCTCTGAAGAGGTGAGGAAAGAGCTTGGCTTGGACGATTAGGTGTTAGAAAACTGAAGCAAAGTCTGGACAAATATTTTTCACAAAAGCGCATAATCGTATTGGTTTATAACAAATATTCTACCAAATGCTCGTAGGATTTGTTGTAATGAAAATCTTTATTTTCGAAAATTGTCTCCTGCTTTTCGATATGAAATTGTTTGTATTCTTCCTTTATAGCTTTTTTCAGTGCATTCACCTTTTCTTCACCGAAGATAATTTGTAGTTTCTCTCTTGAATTTATTATATTTACGAGCATATCCCAATAGATAAATCTATTATAGCATTTTTTACTTGCTGATTTAATTTGTTCTATTGTTCCTAATTTATAAGTTTTCTCAAATGTTGGAATATTTTCAGAAATGTATAGATTATAATTATCTTTTTCATTTATGAGTTCTTTATCTTTCTCTTTACACTCATTTACCTTCCATTTTACCTCTTCGGTATAACGGTCTTCATCTAAAGAAATATATCCTTCTGTAACAGTTTCAAGAAGACGCTTATAATGAATAAAAATTTCTCTTGCTATTCTATAGTCATCCGAAATGTCATACAACAATGTCAGTAAATATTTTTTTATCCCTACTAGGCATTCATACTTAGGAGGCAAATGCCATGATTTCAGTATTTCTTCTATCTCTTCGTATTCTGTATTTTTAGACATTTCATCCCAGTAGATGTCAAGCGATTTATCATTTTTATAAAACCCATGTAACGCTTGTTTTTCGTACTCGGCTATGATCATATCATCAACCACATATAACCACCAATGCAACAAAAACATTGTAGGTTTATGACATGTTTTTTCTGTAAGGGGATCTACGATTTTTTCAACAACTATCCCGTTTTTTTTCATGAGTCGCATTGTTTTTAGATAGCTTTTCTTAAAAGCTATGTGTTTCTTGAATACATTGATTTTTTCGCAATGCTCAGCAGAAGGTTCTGTTTCCAAAGCTTTCTTATAGAGAAACGGTATTTCTTTATATCCTTGAGTACAGATCTCTTTTATGATGGGATGGTGATGTTCATAATCTTCACCTATCATTATGGGATCTTTTATTCTTAGTATATCCTTTTCCCACTGTTTAATTTCTTTATTCCATTGCCTAATCCATTTTTGCGATATTTTTCGAGTTTTTTTTAAAAGACTTTTATCCCATTTCGTAATTTGTTCTTTGTATATTTCTATTTCTCGATTTTTCTGTTCCTGAAGTAACTCGAATTGTTCTTCATAGTCATTTATTCTTAAATAGCTCCTAAAAGACAGTAAAGTTGCTATTATTAGTAATATGTTCACTGAGAATTCAAAATATAAAAACACATCGATTATTATGATTAATAAAATCGTATTTTCGAATCCTACATTCCAACCTTTCTCTCCTACCTTCGAAATGTGGTAGATCATATTTGCTGCTATTAATATTCCTCCTATGACTATAATTATTTCCATTATTCCCCCCACTTTTTGCTAATCAATAATTTAGTGCTTCCGTATAATTGATTCGTTTAGAGGATACAATTGTGAGTTATTGGGTGCTAAAGATACTAGATTTAGGTGAAAAAAATAAAAAATACACAATATAGTGATTTTTTTGTTGACAGGATATGAAAAATAGTGTTTTATGGCATTGCTGTACTAGTCGAATTGTGTCTAGAATTACGGTAAAGGTATAACCTTTCTTATAAGTTTATATGATTGTTCAGAGCCCTGCTTTTGCGGGGTTTTTTATTGTCTTGTTTACAAAAAGAAACACACATGAAAACCACTGAAAAACTTGCAAAAAGAACGCCCCCAAAGGCAGGTCAAGGGCGGGTAAAAGGTGTGCCAAATAAAACGACACGTATTTTGAAAGAAGCAGTGCTTAAGGCAGCAGAGCGCGCTGGTAAGAAATATGGTGATGATGGTTTGGTCTCTTATCTAGAAAAACAGGCAATCAAATGCCCCGCTGCTTATTTGGCATTGTTGGGGAAGATTTTGCCTCTTCAAGTGACAGGGGAAGATGGCGGGGCGATTAAGATGATAACGCGTGTGGAAATCGCGCCTTTAGTTCATGACAACACGACAGATTAATATTGTTCCAAAGCTTATACCGATTTTTACAGATAAGGCTTTGGTGCGTGCGGCTTGGGGTGGAAGAGGGTCTGGAAAGACAAGATCATTTGCCTTGATGGCTGCTTTAAAAGGCTATCAATTTGGTAGGGAAGGGATATCAGGCACTATACTTTGTGCACGTCAGTTTCAGAATTCGCTAGCAGAGAGTTCATTGGAGGAGATTAAGCGCGCCATTGAAGCGCACGACTTTTTAAAGGACTATTACAAGGTTGGGGAGTCGTCGATTAAGTCAATTGATGGTCGTATAGCCTTTCAGTTTTCTGGTCTGGACCGGAATATTGCAAGTATCAAGTCTATGGGGCGTATTTTGCTCTGTTGGGTTGATGAGGCAGAGCCTGTCACAGAGACAGCTTGGCAAACGCTTATACCGACTTTGCGAGAAGAAGGAGAGGGATGGCGGGCAGAGTTATGGGTGACATGGAATCCATTACGAGAGAATGCCCCCGTTGAGAAGCGGTTTCGCTTTTCAGACAATGAGGCAATTAAGCGTGTAGAGATCAATTGGTCAGACAATCCGAAGTTTCCCAAGATCTTGAATGAAGCACGATTGGATGATCTGAGAAACCGCCCCGAGACCTATAAGCATATCTGGGAAGGGGATTATCTGAAAGCGGTTCAAGGTGCTTATTATCAAAAGGAAATGTTGGCAGCCGAGCAAGAGGGGCGGATAGGGCGTGTTGCTCGTGACCCTTTAATGCAAATACGTGCTTTTTGGGACATTGGGGGGACAGGCGCCAAGGCAGATGCCACGGCGATATGGATAGCACAGTTTGTGGGGCGAGAAATCAGAGTGCTTAATTATTACGAAGCACAGGGGCAGCCTTTATCGGAACATATAGGCTGGTTGCGTCACAATGGTTATGAGAAGGCATTGATGGTTTTGCCCCATGATGGTGCGACCAGAGACCGTGTGCACAATGTGAGTTTTGAGAGTGCTTTAAATGATGCGGGTTTTGAAACGCAAGTGATCCCTAATCAAGGGGCAGGGGCGGTTAAGATGCGTATAGAGGCGGTGCGGCGTATTTTGCCGTCTGTTTGGTTTAATGAAGAGATGACGGTAGCAGGGCGCAAAGCACTGAATTGGTATCATGAGAAATGGGATGAGAAGCGCGGCATTGGTTTGGGTGCAGAGCATGATTGGTCGAGCCATGGGGCGGATGCCTTTGGTTTAATGTGCATTGTCTATGAAGCACCCAGTGTCAAACCCAAGCAAGAGCGTTATTGCACTATGGAAAGAGAAGCGGCATCATGGATGGCATTCTAGATCAAGACTTTCAAAAAACGACAATCCTCGATGAATATGAACTCTATAAGCGTTTAAAGTCTTGGTACGCAGAAGATATTGAACATGTTAATGAATGGCGTGAACAGGCGCGTGAAGATTTTGATTTTTATAATGGTCGTCAATGGGCAGAGGAAGATCTTGCGGTTTTAAAAGAGCAACGCCGTCCTGTCATGACTTTTAACCGCATTGCACCCCTTGTGAATGCTATTGTTGGGGCGGAGCGTAATAATAAGCGCGAAGTACAGTTTCAACCACGGCAAATGGGAGCGGCAATACCCAATGAATTGCTTACTGGAGCAGCAGAATGGTTTCGTGATGAGGCAGAGGCGGAATATGCCGATTCCGATGCTTTTCAGGATATGGTTATTTGCGGTATGGGCTGGACAGATACGCGGCTTGATTATGATACAGATCCCGAAGGGATACCTGCTGTTCAACGTTTAGATCCCTTAAAAATGGTTTGGGATGCCAATGCTGTAAGACCAAATCTCATTGACGCACAGCGTATGTGGTATGTTGATCGCAAATCCGTTGAGGATGCTAAAAGTCTTTTTCCTGATGTTGCTGTTGAAGATCTTAACGCCGATTGGGCTATCGATAGTACAACCGCTTCTGAGGATTCTCATGTGTCGCTTGATGCGTATCAAGATGACTCCAATGCGACTTCTCTCTCAGATCCGTATTCTGGGAAACGCTATGTTACGCTGGTTGAATGCCGTTGGTTTGAATATGAGACCACTTACAAGGCGCCTGATCTTCAAACCGGACAGATGCGCAACTATAGCAAACAGGAGTTTGAACAGCTTCAAAGGGTAATGCCACAATTACAAGGGGTGTGTTTTAATAAAAAAGTGGTGAGACGCGCTTTTCTGGGACGACGTCTTTTAGCAAATCCCGATAAGCCATTAGCACCTGATGGGCAACTTGGGTGGGAGTGTATCACGGGCACGCTGGATAAGCTTAAAAACCAGTTTTACGGGATTGTTCGCCCCGCAAAAGATCCACAAAAATGGTCGAATAAATATTTTAGCCAAGTGATGTATATCCTTAATAGCCAGTCTAAGGGCGGCTTGATAGCAGAACGAGGCGCTTTCGATGATGATCGCCAAGCCATGGAAAGCTGGGCGCGAACGGATACGATTACTTGGGTTAAAAATGGCGCGCTTACAGGAGGGAAAATTCAACCAAAGCCAAGTGCACAATTTCCCAATGGATTTTTCCAGCTGTTTAATGAATCGCGTGAAGCGATAACGCATGTAACAGGGTTATCGGCTGAGTTTATCGGAACACGGGAGGTCAACCAAGCCAATGTGCTGGAAAATACACGCCGGCAATCAACGCTTAATTTGCTTGCGGGGCTGTTTGATAATCTCAAGCTTTATCGGTGTAGGCAGGGAAAGATTATCCTTTATCTCATTCAGAATTATCTCTCTGATGGGCGTCTGGTACGTATTTCTGGACAAGAGAATGCGCAGTATGTTCCATTAACACGTGAAGCTGTCACAACGCTTGAATACGACATTATTGTTGATGATTCACCGACAAGCCCCAATGAAAAAGAGAAAACTTTTGCGACAATTACGCAGATGTTGCCATTGCTTGGTGGGTTCTTAACACCGGAGATGATTCCAGATCTTTTAAAGCTTTCCCCACTACCGGCAACATTGGTAGCAAATTTAACGGCAAAAGCACAGCAGGCACAACAAGAACAACAGCAACAGCAGATGATGCAACAAAGCCAAGGGGCGCAATTAACTCCAGAGCAACAAGCAAAGATTGCTGTTTTACAGCAAGAAGCGCAAGCAAAGAGCACACTCTATCAACTTGATGCGCAGCAGAAACAAGCGGCATTGCAGCAGAAAAATATCGAACTTTTCTTGAAACAAGAACAAGCGCGCATGCAGCTCGAACTTCAACAGGCAAAAAATGAGATAGCGCAGCGTGATTTAGAACGCAAAGCTTTACAGACACAGTTGGAACACTATCGAGTTTTGACAAAAAATATAATAGCACATTGAAGGGACAGAATATGGAAGAAGAGTTTACGCCAGAAGAACAAGCAATCTATGATGAACATTTTGCCAGTGATAATGCTGTTGAGTTGGTCGAGCCAGAACAAGTTGAGGAAGTTTTTGATGCAGAGGAAAGTTCTGAACAGCCAGCTGTAGAACCACTTCAAGAGCAGCCAAATTCTGATGTAATAGAATCTGATAAACTAGAGCAAGAGCGGCAAGCACGCCAAAAGGCAGAACAAAGCGCCATTGAAGCGCGTGAATTGGCTATTGAACTTGCGCAAAAATATGCCGCAATGCAGGAAGAAATCACGCGCCGCCGTGAGGAAAATATTCCCTCCCTAGAAGACGACCCAAAAGCACATTTTGCATGGCTTAGTCATAAGGTACAAGAACAACAGAAATTGCTTGATGAGTTTTCTCATATGAGAGAGAGCCAAGAGCGCATGAGTCAAGAGGAATATGAACGCCAAAAGTTGGGGGATTATTTCGAGGAAGCCAAAGCGCAAGTACAAGATAAATATCCAGATTTAGACAGTATCACGGACTATCTCTATGAAAGAGCAGACAGTGTCTTACAAGCGCAAGCAAGCCTTTATCCGCAATGGAAAGACCCAGAGGCACGGCAACAACAAATTGGTGCTGAATTGCGCCAAATATGCCAGCAGTGTCAGAAAGCTGGTATAAACCCAATTGAGGTGCTGGTGCAAAAAGCGAAAGCTTTTGGCTATAGTGGAGCGCCAGTTAAGGACGAAGTGGAAGCCCTTCAAGAGCGCTCTCAAGCAGCGCGGACGCTTACAGCGCGCGGCGGGCAAGTTCCAACAGGCGGTATGGATGTGAGAACGCTTTTTTCCATGCCGGAAGCAGAATTTGCAGCATGGGTTGAGAAAAATCCCAAAAAATTTGAACAAATTATGAGCAGAGCATGAAGATGTGCGTGGTGACGCAACAGAGAGAACCAAGTGATTGTTATCGTTTGGGGGTGCCGCAAGGCGAGTTTTAAAAACCAAGAAAGGCATTAATTGAAATGGCAGTAACAGAAGTAAAGCTCAATGACCCATTAGCCGTTGGCGTTTGGGCTAAGATGCTAAACACAGAGACCTCAAAAGCGTTGCCTATTGCACCGCTGATGGGGGAGAGCAAAAACAGCATTATCCAAGTGTTGGATGTGCTAGGAAAATCCGCTGGTGACTCTGTGACGAGCGGATTAAGAGTCCAACTTATGGGGGATGGCGTTAGCGAGGGACAAACGCTGGAAGGCAATGAAGAAGCCCTCCAATTTATGAATGAAAAGGTGCGCATCAACGAGCTTACTCATGCTGTGCGCATCAAATATGAAGGCTCTATTGATCAACAACGTGTTCCCTTTAATTTGCGTAAGGAAGCAAAAGATGGGCTTGTTGATTGGTATGCAGATCGCTTAAGTTTGATGTTCTTCATTCAGGCAGCAGGTTATACAGCACCATGGATGCAGTTTGAAGGACGCAACATAACGCTTAAACCGGTGCATTATGGTTTTAATGCTCCATTAGAGCCAAGCAAATTGCGTGTTATTCGCCCAGCTAAGAAAAAGACTGATGAAGAGCTTACAAAAGACGATGTTTTTACATTAGATCTTATAGATCAAGCTGTTGAACGTGCTAAACTTGCTAATCCACGTTTGCGCCCTGTTCGTGTTGATGGAAAATCTGCTTATGTGATGTATCTCCACCCAACACAGGTGACCCAATTGCGTACCAACACAAAGAGCGGGCAGTGGTTAGACATTACCAAGGCGGCTTATGATGGTTCTGGAGCGAAGAATCCAATTTTTAATGGTTCTTTGGGGATGTATAACGGTGTCATTTTGCGTGAAGCAGAGCATGTCCCTAATGGTGTTAATTCAAAGACACAAGAGCCTGTAACATCTGTTCGTCGTGCTGTTTTGCTTGGTGCGCAAAGTATCATCATGGCTTATGGGCGTATTGGTAATGGTGCAACAGGAGGCAATGGGGAAAATAGTGCGACGCGTTATAAAATTGTTGAAGAACTGTTTGATTATCAACGTGAATTTGGTTTGGCTGCAAAAACCATTATCGGCATGAAAAAGTCACGCTATACCTTGCCGCATTCTGATCAAGGGGGACAAGATTTTGGCACGATTGTTATCCCTTCTTTTGCTGAAGCAAGCTAACAATTTTAACTTCATTAAAGGATGACAATTATGGCAGAAAAACCGCCAATTACACAAAAACCTGCTGAACCTGTTGAAACCGTTGAGACTGTTGGCATGACAGATGAGGGATTGCCACATGTTTTGCAAGGACGCAACAATTGTACACAGCAGGTTAGTTATTTACGGGCACGTGTTAAATGTACAGACCAAGGGTTGATAACGAAAATTGGTGTTCTACCCCGAGGGGCTTTTATAAAAAGTATTACAGCTTATCCCATGGAGGATTTTGAAGATGTAAAAGCTACATTTGGAAAAGAGCCTCATGGTAATGATTATGGAGATATAGGGCTTACGCAATATTCCAATAGCGATCTGTACCTCCCTATGAAGGAACGAGATGTTTCGTTAGAGGCTGAAAGTACGATTTATATGACACGAGACAAGAAAAGCACCAAAGGTGATGCTGAGGTGATTGTTGAGTTTTATACAAATCGTTAAAGGCAAGGGGGCGTTTGTTGCTTGCGTCCCCCTCCCATACAAGATGCCGCAAGACATTTGGAAGAGAGTCATATGACAATAATAGTACAGACAGGTGGTCCGATTGGAGACAAACAGACCATTGCTCCTTGGGATAAAAATTTTATCCAGATGTTAAACGATATTCAGGATGAAATAGATGATCAAACAGATGAGTATGTTGATCAAGTGCAAAGGGCGATATTTTCGGCTATTCGCTTTTGTGAACGATTGCCTTTTTATTTCAATGAAAGCCGCGAAGTTGTTTTTACCACTATAAAGGGAAAAAGCCGTTATGGTGCAGAGGCACATCCTTCAATGACAGGGGCTGTTCGCATTGTTGATGCTTACATTTATGAAGATAATCACAGCAAAGCAAAGCTTTTGCATACAGATCCGCTTGTTATTGAGAATCTTGAGGATGATTGTAGCCATGGCATACCTACCCGCTATGCTTATTTTGAACAAAAGCTTATTTTGTATCCAATCCCAGACCGTATCTATTCTATCAGGCTTATTCTTGATCCTATAAGAATAAAAGACATTGAGAGTGCACAAGAAGCTTCAATATGGTTTTTGGAAGCCTATGAACTGATCAAAACCCGCGCAAAATATGAAATTTATACCAATATTATTAAAGAACCACAGATGGCTGCGGCAGCTTTTGCCATGTTTCAAGAGCAACTCGATGCGCTACAAATTGAGACTTCACGGCGCAAGAATTTGTTGAGAGTTCAACATACGGATTTCTGATGACCTTTATTCCTATTGCTGAGTTTAGACCAGATGTTGCATTTATTAACACTGGTTATTCTCGTGAGATTGTGAACGTTTTACCAGCACCCAATTCCTATATTCCAGTTCCCAAAGTTGCCCCCGTTTCAGAACCTTTTCCGGATGTGATTTTAGGAGTCTATGCAGTAAGGTCGTTAAGTGGTGTGCGGATTATTGTAGGGACATCAACAAAGCTTTACGAATATGATAACAGCACACGCGGTTGGAAAGATATTAGCAAGCTTGGGGAACAATATCACGCCAATGAAACGGCACCTTGGTCTTTTGCTGTCTTTGGTGATTATATCATTGCCGTTAATAACAATGATACACCGCAAATATTCGCCTTAAAGACAGCAGAGAGATTTGAAGATTTGGGGGGGAATCCCCCGCGTGCTGGACTTGTTCGTATTTGGGGAGATTTTGTCTGTTTAATGAAATTAACAGATAAGCCAAATCGTGTTCATTGGTCAGGTCTCAATGATGCAACACACTGGAAAGTTGGCGAGAAAAGTTGCGATTATCAAGATTTCCCAGATGGGGAATATGTACAAGGAGCAACGCAAGCAACCAACCCGCTTATTTTTATGCGTTCTGCTATTTATCATGCAACCTTCGTTCCAGGGTCTAAAATAATATTTAGTTTTGTCAAAATAAAAGACAAAATAGGGGCAAAAAGTAGCACAGCAATTGCAAGTCGTGGAGATTATACTTTCTTTATTTCTGATGATGGTTTTTATCAAATCAACAATACTGGTGAGATGTTGCCTATTGGTTTTGGCAAAGTCGATAAAACTATCTTTACGCTTTACAATAACTTTGCCATTGATGAAATAAAAGCCTGTATTGATCCGGTCTATTCACGCGTTTATTTTTCTATAAATGACGATATGATGGGGATGAATATCTATGTTTATGATTGGCTTTTGCAAATATGGAGTGTCATTAAAGGACAGAGACTTCACTTATTTCCTCTCTTTGCGGCGGGTTACACATTAGAAGGTTTAGACGAAGTACAAGAATGCTTGAGAGATTTACGCGCTTCTCTTGATAGTAAAATGTGGCAAAATGGTGCGCCAATGTTGGGAGCGTTTACACAAGACAATAGATTTGGTTTTTTTGCTGGTCCTCCTATGGAAGCTGTCATTGCTTCACAAATTGTAGGGGATACGGGCAGACAGATTAATCTTATGAGTGAGGCTTTTGTTCAAGCAGATACGACAAGTGGTCTTTTAAGCGTTGGAGCTGCTTTTATCATTGATAATAGAAATCAATTAAATTGGGCGAAAGAGCGTTACGCGGGCTATAGCAGCGGAATGTACAATATCCGCTCTAGGGCACGCTATCATGCTTTGCGACTTAGAATACCAGAAGGCACCCCATGGACACATATAACAGGCTTTGATGTAACGCTCAAACCCGCGGGCATAAGATGAGTTTTAAGATCTATAATACAGAAAAATGGAGCGCTGAACAAATGGCGCCCTATTTTGAGAATGTCATAAAATCGATAGCTTATTTTAATCAAAAATTCCCTGATGATTATAATACAGAAACCATTTTAAACGATATTTTGAAGGGAGAAAAAGTTCTTTGGATTATCGTTGATGCGCATGAAAACTTTATGGCGCATGTCACAACACAGTTACAAGAACTCGTCACTGGAGCATTAAGGGCGGTTGTTGTCACACTTGGTGGAAAGGGAGGAGCGCCTTTAACAAAGCTTATCACTCAGATTGAAGCTTATTACAAGAAAAAAGGGGCAAAAGAGCTTGTCATCATAGGCAGGCGAGGGTGGGAAAAATCTCTTAAAACGCATGGATATCTCGTTAATCTTTTAGAATATAGAAAGCAGCTTTAACATGGGAAAAAGTTCTAAACCAATCCAGAATACCCAAAACACGACGCAAACAAATGAACCCCCTGCATGGGCAAAAGGTATTTTTGAACACGCCGCTCAAGATGCCATGACTTTTTATAATCAAGGCAGCGGAAAAGCCGTCTATGATGGGCAACGTGTAGCAGGTTTAAGTGATCAAACAAAGAATGCGATTAATGGGCTTAGCAATAATACGCATAACTATGATAACAATTATTTAAATGGATTAGCCACATGGCAAAATTCAACAAGCCAAAACTTAAAGAACATGGCTTCAGGGCAACAAATAGGCAATAACCCTTACTTTAATGAAGCACTTCAAAACGCATTAAATAAAGCAACAAGCTCTATTAACAGTTCGCTAGCAGGAGCTGGGCGTTATGGTTCGGGTGCACATACCGGCGTTTTGGCTGATGAATTGGGGGGCATAGCAACACAAGCTTTATCACAGCAATATAACCAAGATGTCAACAACATGATGAATGCCAATAGTCTCATTGACCAAGCAAACCAAAATCAGTTGGCGGGTGCCAATAATTTCTTTCAAGGTCAAGGTCAGGCAAATCTTAATGCGTTGACGGGAGGGAGTGTACTTGATGCCAATCATCAACGGCAATTAGATGAAGAGCGGCAAAAATGGGAGCAGCAGAACAATCTTGATTGGGACCAGTTAAGTAAGTTGCTTGCAGCTGGTGGGGCTGTTGCTGGAAATTATGGAACGCGAACAGGACAAATGACGACATTGACTCCACAGCCAAAACCTAATCCATGGGAGATTGTTGGAAATGTTGGAACTATCCTTGGTACTTTTGCTGGGCTTAGTGACATCAGAGCAAAAGAAAACATCAGAGAGGCTGGGCAGAGAAATGGCTATACACTCTATGAATACAACTACAAAGGTTATCCAGAGCGCTATCGCGGGGTGATGGCGCAGGATGTTTTGAAGACAAATCCTAAAGCTGTTTTTTTGCATAAGGCGACAGGTTTTTTGCATGTGGATTATAGCAAGCTTGGATTTGAAATGGAAAGGGTGCAGTGATGGAACAAAACAGCTTTAATACTTTATCACTATTTATGAATCCAAAAGTTTTGCGTCCTTTAATACATCAGGGTCTTTTTCAGTTACCTAAATATTTTTTTCAAAAACATTCCACGCCTTCAAACACGCCGTTGGAAGGGCGATACAAGCCAAGTTTTTTAGAACGTGTTGCTTTTAGCACAAACCCTTTTGATGCGAGCAATGGGGATAATACTCCACAAAAATTGAGTCCTACAGAGCTTATTCGTGGTTCTCAAACAGGGACAGAACAAGCTGGGAAAAAAACGCCAGCAGAATTGATTATGTCTACAGATGATTTAAAGCGCCAAATGCCTCCATTACCGGATGCTTCAAAGGATACTGTTAAGATACAAGAGGCGTCAGAGCAACAAAAGTATGACTTCTCAGATCAGGGAGGTGTTGCATCAATGATCCCTCAATCTCCACTTGTTGGGAACATTGATCAGTCTAGTGGGGATGAAGCTGGGCGACAGCAAAAAG
Organism: Bartonella sp. AA83SXKL; assembly: GCF_042196965.1. Taxonomy (NCBI): domain Bacteria; kingdom Pseudomonadati; phylum Pseudomonadota; class Alphaproteobacteria; order Hyphomicrobiales; family Bartonellaceae; genus Bartonella; species Bartonella sp. AA83SXKL. The sequence continues at coordinate 10,380 of NZ_JBHIRG010000019.1, read as the reverse complement.
ATGTGATGGATTATATTGCTCAACTTAATGAGAAATCTATAGCGGCAAACTCTTTGAAAAACGATTCTGGAAATGATGAGGAAAAGCTTTTTGAGGCACCCATAGGAGAAGAAAAACATTTGAATGCACACTTACCAGAAGAGGAACATTTAAAAGCAAGTGCTAAGCCCGAACAGGCAACCGATTATGTAAACGCAGTTGGGAACTTTATTCATAAAGATGCAAATCCAAGCAGCTTATGGGAGCGTTTTAGAAAATCAGAATTTTCCGAGCATCTCATGGATTTTTTTGCGGGGTTAGCATCAGGAAAAACACCGCAAGAAAGTTTTTCAAATGCGGCACTTGTTATGCGGCAGGGCAATAATGTACGTGCTCAAAATAGACCAATTTTTGAGTTTTTACGCTCTAAGGGATATAGTGATAAAGACGCACAAGCCCTTGTGCAATATCCAGATCTTGCCATGAAAGTTATAGGCAACACATTAAGCCCTCAAGAAGGCTATAGAACATTGACATCAGAAGAAAAGGCAGAGCAGGGATTGCCTGAGGATATGACTTTCCAAGTCTCAACAAGCACAGGTAAAATTATACCTGTCCAAGGAGGACAGCGTTCCACTGCTTCTGGATTAGGAGGAAATACTGATAACATGCTGTCAAAGCCTGAATCAGGTTATATGTATGTTAAGGACGAAAATGCACTTGGTGGCATACGTGCGATGCCAATTGCAGGCAGTGGTTCAGAACATAAATTAATTCAAGAACAGAAGGAGGAGGAGCGTAAAAACCAACAAATGCAAATGCGAATTCTGGAAACAGCAGACAGGTCAAATCGTATACTCTCAGCATCTAAAGAATTGCTAAAAACTATTGAGGAACACCCGCATGTTGTTGGTTTCACGGGTTCTATAGGGTCGTTCCTTCCTAATTCTAAGGCAAAAGATTTTGGGCATATGCTCGATTCATTGAAGGCAAGTATCGGGCTTGATGCCTTGAGAAAAGCAAAAGCATTTTCACCAAATGGCGCATCTGGCTTTGGGAATTTGTCTAATATGGAATTGCAAGCATTGCAAAACTCTGTAGCAGCACTGTATCAAGATCTTTCTGCAGAGCAAATGAAGAAATCTTTAAAAACAGTTATTGACACTTTCAATAAATCCAATGCAGCAACGCGCGCAATTCTTTTTGGTGGTGCAGAAGCAACAAACGAGCTCGTTCGAGCCGCCTATGGGCAAGATGCTTATAAGGGAAATCATGCACAGTCAAATGATCCACTAGAAAAACAGATAGAAGCATTGCCGGAAGGCATGTTGTTCGTTGATAGAGATGGACGCATTAAGGAGAAACAAACCAATGGCTGAAGTAATCCCCCCTCTTATTAATCGTAAAAACACAAGAGTCATTGGGCATATAAGCGACTATACACCAGAACAGCTTCAAGAGCTTTTCGCGAAGAATAAGGAAAGGCTAAGTGGTTCTGTTACAGGAAATAGTGGTGCAACAGAAGAAGATAGTCCACATCCAAGTGCAGCGGGTGCTTTTGGATGGGGTGCTCTTCATGGGTTAACTATGGGGTATGATGATGAAATAGCTGGAGTATTCGCTTCGGGACCTCTGGGACCTATTAATTATTGGATGGGAGATAAAGAGGCAGTCAAAAAGTATAATGAAGTGACAAAGCGATGGCGTGATTATCAAAGAGCGGCGAACCGAGATCATTTTTATGCATCTCTTGCGGGGAATTTAGCGGGCGCTGCAATTCCTTTTCTAATACCAGGTCTTGGCGCTCCTGCTGCTGCTCGTGCGGCAATTGGGGCTGATGTTGTGCTGGGAGGTAGAGCTGGTGTTGCAGGAGCACAAATAACCAGTAAAGCTTTAGCAGCAGGAGAAAGGGCGGTGCAATCTGCTTTAGCAGAGGGTGCGGAACGGGCAGCGGCAAAAGCTGCAGGTGAAGCAGCAATGAAAGCAGTAGCAAGTAAAGAGGCGGCAAAATTTAGCTTGGGGCGTGCAGCAAAAACTGGAGCCATTTATGGTGGAATAGCAGGCAGTGGTGAGGGGGAAGGGCTTGCAGATACTCTAGTGTCTGCTGGGGTTGGTGCAGGGCTAGGCGTTGCAACACCATTTGTGGCACATTCTGCTTTAAAGGTTACACCTTTTGTTACAAAACCATTCAAAGTAACGGCTTCTGGTGTTAAGAAAACATCTGCTGTTGTCAAAAAAACAGCTGAGAAATTGTTTGGTAAAACTGAACCAATAACACAAGGTGTAGAAAAAGAAGCATTTCAGATAAGCGATAGAGCGCTTAGGGATGTAAGCCAAACTTTAGGGGATGAAGGTGTTGATAAACTTGAAAGGGCATTAAAACAGCGAGGTCCTGATTCAATGATTATTGATCTTCATGATGAGCTTGCTACAAGAGCTTTTAAGGCAGCAAAAAAAGATTCTGATACATATTCGCTCATAAGTAATCGTTTGAATGAAAGGCAAGATGCGAGTGCATTGCGGGTAAAGAATGCGTTGACAGATGTGATGGGTCCAAAAGTAGATACGCTTAATTTAAAGCAAGAGATTATCAAACAAGCACAGAAAAAGGCTGAACCATTTTATGAGAGGGCGAAAGCTTCTCCCATTTCTAATGCTGTTCGTGAAGATTTATCGCGGTTGCAAGAAACTCCTGCCTTCCAAAAAGCCTATAAAAAAGCAATTGCGCAAATGCCAAATGAAGCGGATGCAACAGTTATAGGGAGCAATGGATATCCAAAGCTGAATATGCGAATTTTACATAAGATGAAAGAGGTTTTGGATGATCAAATTAATTCTGCGCGCATCAAAGGAAAACAAGGATATGCGCGAGATTTGACTCTGTTCAAACAACGCATTCTGGACGTTTTGGATACGTCCTCTCCAGATTATGTTAAAGCACGGAAAATTTATTATGACGAGCGTACTATTGGTGATGCCCTCGAGCAGGGAGAGCAAGCGCTGAAGAAGAGCGTTAATCTCGACACAATCAACAGTCAACTTTCGGATTTTGGGTTGATGGAAAAAGAGGCGTTTCAAAAAGGTATACGGTCGCAAGTAGAACATGCGGCAGGCAATGCACAGAATTTTGACCACAATCTTTTGAGTTTGTTTGACACAAAAAATGGTCAAGAAAAATTACAGCGTATTTTTGGTGAAGATAAAGCTAAGCAACTTATGAAAGTGTTGCGACCAGAAGTGGAAAGAACAAAGCTTTTTGCACGATTGCCAAACCATATAGGTGAAGTGGAAGAGAGGGGGGCACAACAGACTATGGGTATAGGAAAGATTGCTTTCATCAAGGCAGTTGTAAAAAATTTCGCAAGAGAATTTGGACGCAAATTCTCAAGCGTCCATAAAGATACTGAGAGAGATATTGCAGCGCTTATAACAGCGCGGGAAAAAGGAGATTTTGGGTTAGCAAGAGAAAAAGCCATTGAATTAATTAAGACGTTTCATGAAGCAGAAAAGAAACGCTTAATAACACGAGAAAATTATACGAAATTCATTAATTTTGTTGGCATTATTTTGAATAGCAGCGTTGATAGAACGGTTATAAACTAATGATCAATTTTCATCCTAAAGTGAAGCGTGCTATCTCACAGGCAGCACAAAAATATGGTTTACCAGAAAGCTTTCTTGAACGTATTGCTATGATAGAAAGTAATGGTAATCCAAATGCAAAAAATAAGAACAGCAGTGCAGGGGGGCTGTATCAATTTCTCGATTCAACAGCAAAACACTATCAACTGAATGACAAGTTTGATCCCTTTCAAGCAACCGATGCTATGGCACGGTTAACGAAGGATAATACGCGTTATTTAGTCACAGCATTAGGCAGAGAGCCATCAGAGGCAGAGCTTTACCTCGCACACCAACAAGGAGCAGCAGGGGCAGTAAAGCTTATCAAAAATCCACATATTCCAGCAAGCCAGCTTTTAGGTCGACAGGCAGTCACACTCAATGGTGGCAATATGGAAGCTACAGCAGGGGATTTTATGAATCATATTTATGGGCTTTACAATAAAACGGGAGATGCTTTGAAGAGAACGATACAGCAAAACCAAAGCAATGGACAAGCAGCACCAAACGAGGTGGGTCCTTTGCGTGGGTTTGAGAGGCTTCAAAAGACACTTCAAGGTAATCAAGTGGGTCAAGGTGATCAAGGGGGCAACCAATTGATGGCATATGACACGCCATTCCCAAACAGAATGATGGCACCTGAAAGCAGAGACAATTTAACAGGACAGATTATGGAAACCACACCATTGCAAGCACAAGGTATTGATGCAGGTGCTCTTAAAAAGGGCTTTTCCGGTTTGCTTCATTTAATGAGAGAGAATGGAGAACGACAAAAACAGCAGGCACAGATGGTACAGCAACAAATGTTACAGCAACCAGTCATGGCGGGTTTCTCACAATCGACTGGGGGACCGACAGATTTAACACCTCTTATTGATCCTTCTAGGCGGCAATCTGTTGGTTCCTATGGGCGGCAAAAAGAAGAGCAATTGCGCGAAGAGCTATTAAGAAGAACGGGGGCTTATCATGTCTGATATTTATGACTGGTCACTCACAGCTGATCAAAATGCGAATTCCGATAGTATCATTAATTGGGCAGAAGGGCAGCCGCCTAGTTCTGTTAATGATAGTGCGCGGGTCATGATGCAGCGTATACGTGAATATCTTGCCGATAATGGTGGTTCTCTTGACTCAAAGTTTATTGTGAATGGAAAGGAACAAACAACATCAATCACGTTGACGACGGTGTCGCCGATAGCGAAATATAAAAACGATATCATTATCCGCTTTAAGGCGCGTGGTATAAATATTGGTACGACAACAATAAACATGAATAATATAGGAGCAAAGCCACTCTATAAAGCCACCAGCACAGGGATAGTACCATTAACAGGTGGTGAGTTACAAACAAATGGTATTTATGAAATAGTCTATAATGATGGCGTATCAACAAAAGGTCTTGATGGCTGGTATCTTTTAAACCCTACCCCCATTCCACCACCGAAGGTCGAAACCTTTCCTTGTGGTTTTATTGCGACCTTTGCTATGCAAGAAGTCCCAAACGGCTGGCTTTTATGTGATGGCGCTACTTATGAACGCAAGGATTATCCGCAATTATTCAAGGCGATAGGGGATAAATGGGGAAAAAACAGCGATACAACCTTTAAAGTTCCAGACTTTAGAGGAATGTTTTTGCGCGGCTTTGATAATGGGCGCGGTTTAGATCAAAATAGAGACTTCGCAGAGGTGCAAAAAGACAGCATTAAATCTCATACACATGCTTGTACCATTGAAGAGGCAGGTCAACATACGCATAAGCATGATTATTCTATGGTTACAAGAGTTGGTCAAATAGGTGGCAGAAATCCTGCTTTTGGTAATTCATATTATACAAAAGATACACAACCTGCTGGAGTGCACACGCATAAGGTAACTATTTCTTCAACGGGCGAGGCAGAAACACGCCCTGTTAATGTACCGGTTGTTTATGCCATAAAATCGTGAGTTTTTCAAATGATCAATAATCCGTCTGCTATTGATGATATTGCGGACGCGGAGCAAATCCGCGTCCTTTTTTATGCAAGCAATCGAATGGTTCATGCACCCTTAAATAAGGTACTTGATCTTGTCAAAAGCGACATACAGCATGATCTTTTAAGCGCTTTGGCAGAATATAAAGAAGCGACAGATCAACGCATAGAGATCATGCAAAAACTGATTGATGAATTGCAGTCCTCTCTCTCACACAACAAGACAACGAACTGATTAAGGAATGAAACGCGATGCCATTACCCTATCACACACATATATTTAAGCTTGAACCAGCAACAAAAGAAGAAGTCAAAGAAGGTGTTTTAGATAGTAAGGCTCTTGCACCTGTTTCAGTGGGGAGTGCAGCAGCTTATGAGGTAGAATATTTTGCAACCGCTGCTCAAGGAAAAAAGGCTGATGATGCTATTGCAAAGAGAGATATTGGAGCTCTTGCTTACAAAAATAAGGTCACAATTCACGATATTGAAGCAAGTGGTGAAGCGCATGAGAATGCGATTTTATCAGGCGCTGGCTGGGTAAAAATATCGCCTTTAGGGATTGGCGATATGAAGGCTGCTACATATGATCCCGACAATGTGGGGGCAAATGCATTTTCTATGGAAAATATGCACGAGGGTCCTACCAAAAAGATCTTAACCATAGAGGAAAGATCAAAGCTACGATGGTTGAGTTCTACGCAGCCAACGATGGAAAAATGGCGGAGGGGAGATGAAGGTGTTTATTATCCCATATCTCCGGTAGATCTCAAAAATACCATTCGTTATTTTGTAGGCTCAAAGTCTTTTGGTATGTCAAAATCAGTTTATGATCCAGATAAAATAGAAAAAGATGTATTTGATATGGAGAATATGAAGGAAGGGAAAAAGCATCTTATCTTAACTCCTCCAGAACGTGCACAGATTGCAAAAATTGATAAAGTTGAAGATGTTGCACAACAAGGGATTCATGTTGCAAGTGAAGCGAAGAACGTTGCAGATATTGCATTAAGAACAGCAAATGATGCAAAAGCTTATGCAGTAGATGCAAAAAAAACGGCTGAGACAGCACAAAAAACGGGAGACAGTGCAAAAGCTGAGGCAAATATTGCGCAAACAGCAGCCGATAAAGCGCAAGATACAGCACATAGTGTACAGAAAAAAGTTGATCTCATTCAACCTCTTGCCAAACAAGACTGGATTGATGGCACAAAAACAGTGGATGCACTTATCTCACCAGCCAAACTGATGGCTTCAATCAAAGCAAATAGTAGCAATAGCAGCGGCGGTAGAAACAATGGTGGCGGGGTTAGAAAACCTGTTGAAATTCTGATGACAGAGAGCGGAGATATTCCATTGCCTGATGGTATTACTGCTGACACCGATATCGAAGTATGGGCTTGGGGCGGTGGAGGTGGTGGCGTTAAGGATGGCGGCGGCGGCGGCGGTCAATGTGTGCATGTTAAAATGAAAGGTTCTGATTTAGATAAATTAAAAACAGCTTACATTGGTCGTGGTGGTAAAGGTAATGACAGTAACATTTTGTGCAATGGTGGTAGAACAATGATCAAAGGGCTTGTTACAGCAGAAGGAGGATATTCCGTTTCCATGACTCTCGTTAACTTTGGAGGGAAAGGCGGCGATGGAGGAGGAAACAGGGAGGGCAGCAGTGGTGAAAGCTTTATTTTTTCTGGTGGTAATGGTGGAGGGAGTGGAATAGACGGCAAGAGAGCTGGTACTGGTGGAAGTTCTTTTCTTGGCGGCGGCGGCGGCGGCGGCGGTAAATGTAAGGGTTCTATCATGGGGCAGGGTGGTGAGAGTTACAAAGGTGGTAACGGTGGTAGAGGTGGTAAAGAATGTGGCGGCGGCGGCGGTGGATATTTTGATGGGAAACACGGAAGCGACAAAATTGGCGGCGACGGCGGTGATGGAGCAGTACTCATAAAGGTATATTTATAAGGTGAATTGAACAATGGCACGGAAAATAAGTAAAGACTGTTTATACTGTTTAAAAAAGTGGGAAGGTTTGCGCTTGCAGGCTTATCAAGATGCTTCTGGCATATGGACGATTGGTTATGGTCATACGAAAAAAGCCGGTCAACCAACAGTTGTTGAGGGTATGGTGATTACAGAAAAAAAAGCTGAAAACATGCTTTTAGCAGATTTGCGGCAATATGAGAGGGCGGTAGAAAAAGCAGTTTGTGTGAATTTAAGCGACGAGCAGTTCGGCGCTCTTGTTTCCTTTTGTTATAATGTGGGTATTGCAGCTTTCCAAAACTCTACATTGCTTAAAAGGCTTAATCGGGGGGATTATGAAGCGGTACCAACCGAATTGCAGAAATGGACCAAAGCGGGAGGCAAACGTTTACAAGGTCTCGTACACCGGCGTGTAGCAGAGGCAGGGCTATGGGCGAAAGGGGCTTATGTTTCTTCTAATTATCAAACAGTAGAAACGAAACAACCAACAGGGTTTCTCAAAGCAGAAGCATTGGCACCGATTATTGGTTCTTTCTCAGGTCTTGGTGGGTTTTTAGCGGGCAATGGACCAATCCAATGGGCTTTAGCCGCCATTATGGTTTTAGCGGCATGTACTGGCATTTTCTTTGTTGCTAAACGCTTTCAGGAGCACCGCCTATGATCTTATGGATGAAAAGAAACTTGATGGTAACAGGTGCGGCTTTAGCCGCTTTTTTTATTGCCTTAGCAAAAGCTTTTACTCTTGGGAAAAAAGTAGAGCAACAAAAGCAAACAGAAAAAGCTTTAAAAGCAGCCACAACACGGCTTGAGGTGGAAAGTGAAGTTAATCAAAAAAGTGATGCTGATATGCGTGCTGCTCTCTCTCACTGGTTGCGCGACAAATAAATATGCTTCTTCTTGTGTTGGCTGGTTGCCAATTTATTTAGACAAGAAAGATCTGAACGCCATCAGTTCCAATTTAGCAAGAGAGATCTTAAAGCACAATACTCTAGGTGAACGCTTGTGTGGGTGGAAACATGGTTAGAAAAAAATCCAAAAAACACACAGAGCTTACAGAATCAGAAAAAGAAATGCTTCAAGAAATGATCATCACCTATCAAAGCGTGAAAATGATGTCTCGCTTGATGAAGTGGATAGCATTTTTTCTTTTTTTGCTTATCCTCGATTTTGCACGCCTCATGGACGCGCTAGATAATGTCATTGCACATTTAAAGCAGTGGTTTTCAAAAAATTAAAAAAACCATTATAGTAAAAAATCAGTTAACAAAAACCTGAGAATTTCTGCTAGAATCACGAGAGAGCTTCTTTTTTAATAGGATTTTTTAGATGCCAACACCATTTGGTAAAACCTTACGCAAACTTCGCATTGATCATTCAGAACGCCTTTTAGATATGGCTAAAAAATTAGATATATCTGTAGCATTTTTATCATCTGTAGAAATTGGCAAAAGATCTGTTCCTGTAGGATTAGAGGAAAAGATAATTGAACTCTATACTTTAGATCAAGAGGTAGCAGAAATTTTGAGAAGAGAATCGGATGCTTGTCGCAAAAGTTTCACTATAAAGCCTTCTGATACATTCAGATGTGAAGCTGTTGGTATGTTCTCTAGACTGATAAACATTATTTCACAAGAAGATTTAGAACTATTAAAAAAATTATTAGAGAAAGCTGGCAAAAAGAATGCGCTTCGTAGAAGCATGTTCGAGAATCCTATTCCCGAACCTTTATTTACGAATCCCGCACCTTGAAAAAACACACATGAAATCAATAAGTTATAGCACCATAAAAGTGCTGTGGCGGAGGGGGTGGGATTCGAACCCACGGTACAGTCTCCTGCACGCCGGTTTTCAAGACCGGTGCCTTAAACCGCTCGGCCACCCCTCCAAACTAGATATGCTTTTTGACAAATTTCTTGTAAAAGGTCAATCATTTTAATACGCATTTTAAAGCGTTCTTTGTAAAACTATTTAAGTTTCAATTAAAATAATTCTTCATAAGTTAATTCTTTGAGTGTGTTATCTAAGAGTTTCATTTTTAAACATGATAGTTTTTTCTGAAAAAATGAAAGGTAATTATGATATTTATCATTTTTTTCCTGTTTAAAAATTTTTTACAAAGCAATATTTTTTTTAAGTTCTAACAATCGTTTTCGTAATAATAAGAAATGTTTAGTTGAAAATGTTTGATAAATTATATTAAATTCCGGTCGTGTATTTTTGAATTATTTTACCTTTCCAGATATTTATTTTATTTAGATCGTTTATATTGTCGAAAAGAAAATGTTATTACTCTGACAGTTTATGAGAGATAAATTTGTAAGAATGACATATATATTCAAGGAAAGTTTTTATTGAGTTTAAATTAAGTACAATTCAATAAGAAAGCTCTTTAAAAGATTTTAATTTTTTAAATAAAAATATTCAGATATTTAGTGCGTCTAAAGAGTACCTTGGAGGGAATGGCTGATTTGCACTATTTGAATAAAAATTTATGTAAGATTTGCATCGATAGTTTAAAATCTCTTCTAGATATGACTGGAAATTAGGTATATTTGTAATGCTTTTTCTGTGGGATAAGCAAAAAGTTAATTTGAATGGAAGAAAAAATTATTGAGCTCTACCCTTAGATCAATAGATAGTTTGTGAAGGTATTACATAGTTTTTCAAGAATAGAACTTAAAAACGCTAAATTATGCAGAGTCAGAAAGCGTAAACTTTAGAAGACAAAGTTTTAAAAGCCGATTCATTCACAAGTATGTGTAAAATAAAATATTTATGTCTAATATAAGGGAATAGGTGAATCTTGATTCTATTGAGTTTTTTTGCCTCTATCCCT